>CAYYUT010000359.1:0-4373 GCA_964474935.1 uncultured Spirochaetales bacterium | reverse complement strand
ATAGGCCTCCTGGAACACGGCGCGCCGGCTGGTGTTCGAGCGCGGCTCGAAGACCGCGACGATCCGGCGTCCCCGGTGATGGGCGGCCACGGCGGCCACGGTCTCGCGGACGGCGGTCGGGTGATGGGCGAAGTCGTCGATCACCCGCACCCCGGCTGCGTCCCCCCGCACCTCGAGCCGGCGCGCCACCCCGCGATAGCGCGCCAGCGCGGCAAGCGCCTCGTCGCGGGACACACCGAGCGCCTCGACCGTCGCGATCGCAGCCAGGGCGTTCGACAGATAGTGACGGCCGTAGAGTGCGAAGCGCGACGCGATCTCGTGTTCGAGCGGGGGCTCGGCGCCGAGCGCATAGCCGACGACGCGGCAGGGCGCCTGGCGGGCCAGCTCGGCCACACGGGCGTCGCCCAGGTTGGCGACGAGGGTGCCGTCCGCGGGCAGACCGCCCACCAGACCGGCGAAGGCCTGCTCGACCGCCGCGACGTCGGCATAGATGTCGGCATGGTCGAACTCGATCGAGGTCACCACCGCCGTGCGGGCGGCGTAGTGCAGGAACTTCGGGGTTTTGTCGAAGAAGGCGGTGTCGTACTCGTCGCCTTCCACCACGAAGTGCTCACCGTCCCCCTCCCGGAAGCTCCCCTCGAGATTGCGGGCCAGCCCGCCGACCAGCGCCGAGGGATCGCGGCCCGACTCGAGGAGCAGCGTCGCGACCAGACTGGTGGTGGTGGTCTTGCCATGCGTCCCGGCCACCACCACCGAATGCCGATCGCGGATCGCGAACTCGCGCAGCGCGTCGGGGAAGGAGCGATAGGCGATCCCGCGCTCGAGGATCGCGCGTGCCTCGGGATTCTCGCGCCGGACGACGTTCCCGATCACCGCCAGATCGGGCGGGTCGGTGAGCAGGCGCTCGGCGTCGAAGCCCTGCGACACGGGCACTCCCCAGCGCTCGAGCGCGTCGCTCATGGGGGGATAGATCGCCTCGTCGGAGCCGGTCACCCGATGGCCCTGGGCCCGCAGCAGGCCGGCGAGCGCCCCCATCCCCGTACCGGCCACCGCCACGAAGTGGACGTGCAGCATTCAGGCTTCGAAGGCCTCGACGAGCAGATCGTGGATCCGCGGCCGCAGATCGAAGCGGCTCCGCCGCACGATCGGGTGAATCCGGTTGGCGAGCATCACCACCACGAGCTCCTTCTCGAGATCGATCCAGAGCGATGTGCCCGTGAATCCCAGGTGACCGACCGACTGCGCCGAGAAATGCGTGCCCGACGACGAGGCCCCTGCGGTCGGGGTGTCCCAGCCGAGTGCCCAGTCGCTGCCCTCCGGGATCCGCTGCCGCGTGAAGAAATGCTCGAGAAGGCCCCGGGGAAACGCCTCGCTGCGTCCGTGGATCACGTCGAGCAGCGCCACCCCGGTGCGGAGCACGTCGTCGGCCGTCGCGAACAGTCCGGCGTGCCCCGCCACGCCGCCCATGACCCAGGCGTTCGGATCGTGGACCTCGCCGCGGAGCACCCGACCGCGCCACGAGCAGCTCTCGGTGGCCGCGAAGCGCGCCCGTTCGCCGGGCGGCAGGTCGGGCCCGGACTCGCCGAGCGGGAGGAAGAGGCTGTCGGCGAGCCGGAGCCTGGCCGCCACCCCGTCGCGAAAGACGCGATCGAGCGAAGTCCCACGCAGGTCCTCGACCATCGCCCCGAGCGCGATGAAGTCGAGATCGCCGTAGACGGCCGCCTCGCCGAGCTCGTGCACCAACGCCGAACGGCACACGTTCTCGATCACCCAATCGCGCGCCTCGCGCGTCCCGATCCAACGCTCGCCCTTCTTGCGCTCGCGCTCCATCAGGAGCTCGTGATAGGGACGCCACGGCTTCAGGCCGGAGGAGTGGGTGAGGAGGTGACGCACCGTCACCGTTTCCTTGCCGCGCGCGCCGAATGCCGGCAGGTGCTTCGCGACCGGATCGTCCAGATCGATGCGGCCTTCGTCGACCAGCTCCAGCACGGCCAGGCTCGTCACGAGCGGCTTGGTGAGCGAGGCGAGATCGAAGAGGGTGGTGCGCTGCATCGGCTCGCGCTCGGGGCGCGTCGTCGCTGCACCCACGACGGCGGCGTGCTCGAGCCATTCGCCGTCTCGGTGCTTGCGCGCGAGGACGACGACACCCGGGGTCTCCTGGGCGTCGACCGCCTTCTCGAGCGCCCGGTCGACGCGTCCGAGCTTGCGCTCGATCACACTTCGCTTCAATCCGGATCCTCCTGCACGGCCGGTTCGAGGATTCGGACCTCCCCGCGTTCGCCGTCGATCTCGGCCTCGACCCCGACGGGCCAGATGCGATGCCGCTCTCCGTGACCGAAGGGCAGGTCGACGACCAGAGGCACTCCGAGCGGGCGGGCGTACTCCGCCACCACCTCGACCGCCGCGGGGATCTCGTCTCGCGGGTCCTCGCAGCCCTCGAGGCTCCCGACGGCGAACCCGGCCAGGGCCGAGAGCTTGCCTGCCGCGTGGAGCTGGGCGAGGGCTCGGTCGAGCCGGTACGGAGCCTCGTTCACGTCCTCGATCAGCAGGATGGCCCCATCGAGGTCGGGCTCCCAGGGGCAGCCGAGGCTCGCCGAAACGAGCGCGAGCCCGCCCCCGACGAGCGCCCCACGCCGGCGCCCTCCCCCGAGACCGCGTCCCTCGAGCACGCCCGGTGGCTCGCCGCCCAACACGGCCAGCACCCGCGCGAGGTCGTCCGGGTGCTGGGGGGCGCGAGCCAGCATCGGACCGTGGAACCCCACGAGGCCCGCGCACTGCCATTGCCAGAGGAGCAGGGTGGTGACGTCACTGAATCCGACGAGGGGCTTCGCCGCCGCGCGGAATGCCGCGGGGTCGAGGAAGCCGACGATGCGGTGGCAGCCATAGCCACCGCGCGCGCACCAGATCGCGTCGACGTCGGGATCGTCGACGAAGTCGGCCAGCTCCTTGGCGCGGCGTTCGTCGTCGCCCGCCAGATAGCCGCGCCGGGCGAGCAGGGCGCGGCGGACCACGGGCCGGTAGCCGGCCGCCTCGATCCAGCGACGCCCGCCGTCGAGCAGGTCGGGATCGACGGGACCCGCGGGCGCCGCGAGCGCGATACGGCCTCCGCGCGGGAGCGCCTTCGGCTTGCGGAGCGGGAGGGGACGGCTGGTGGACATCAGCGCCCTGCTCCCGGAGATCGTCTTCCGTCTCGACGATCGGACACTAGAACGGCGAGTCCTCGTCGCTCGGGCCGACGAAGCCGCTCTCGACCACGGGCGCACCGAAGCCCTCGGCGCCTTCCTTCGCGCGGCTCTCGAAGCGGGCGAAGCGGCCGTCGAAGTGGAGCGTCACCGTTCCCGTCGGTCCGTTGCGCTGCTTGGCGATGATCAGCTCGGCCTCGTTCGGGTCGGCCGTGTCGCGGTTGTACACGACGTCCCGATAGATGAACCCGATCACGTCGGCGTCCTGCTCGATGGCGCCCGACTCGCGCAGATCGCCCATGTTCGGCCGCCGCTTGTCGGGATCGCGCTGCTCGGGCCCCCGATTCAGCTGCGAGAGCGCGATCACGGGGACGTTCAGCTCCTTCGCGAGCGCCTTCAGACCCTGGCTGATCTCGGCGATCTCGAGGTCCTTGCGCTGGGTGTTGCGGTCGCCGTGTGCGAGCGGGAGGTAGTCGACCACGATCAGGTCGAGCCCATGCTCGGCGTAGAGCCTGCGTGCCTTGGCCTTCATCTCCAGGATCGTCACCATGCCGCTGTCGTCGATCCAGACGTTCGCGTGCGAGAGGCGGCCGCCGGCCGTGGTGAGCTTGTGGTAGTCGGCCGCCGGCAGGAAGCCGCGACGGAGCTTCGAGATGTCGATCCGGGCCTCGGCCGCGAGCATCCGCAGGATCAACGATCGGCGCGTCATCTCGAGGGAGAAGACGGCCGACTTCTTGCCGTGCTCGACCGCGGCATGCTGCACCAGGTTGAGGGCCAGCGCCGTCTTCCCCATGCTCGGACGGGCCGCGAGGATGATCAGCTCTCCGGGTTGCAGCCCACCCGTCATCTCGTCGAAGTCCACGAACCCGGTCGGGAGACCGGTGAGCTGCCCCGCCCGGTTCAGGATCTCGTCGACGTAGTCGAACGTGTCCGGCATCTCGTCGTGGAGGCTGCGGAACTGGGTACGGGCACGCTGCTGGTTCAGCTCGAAGATCCTCGACTCGGAGGTCTCGAGCAGGCTCTCGGCCTCTTCGGGCCAGCCGTAGCCGAGCTCGACGATCTCGGTCGCCGTCCGGATCAGCTGACGCTTGAGCGAATGGTCGCGCACGATGCGGGCGTGGTTCGCGATGTTCGCGGCGGTGGCCTCGTTGCGGGCCTCGACCAGGGTGGTGACGTCGGTGATTGTCCCGA
>CAYYUT010000358.1:0-4376 GCA_964474935.1 uncultured Spirochaetales bacterium | reverse complement strand
CCGAGCTCGCCGAGCGCCCCCGCGAACCCGAGGCCGTGCAGGAGGCCGCAGCCCCCCGCCGCGAGCCACGGCGCGCGGGCGGACAGCGCGGCGGGGTCGCGCACGACGAGCTCGCGCGCCATCCAGACCAGGCTGAGGGCGATGCACGCCTCCACCGGGGCCGGGGAGAGGCGCACGAGGTCGAGCGTGGCGAGGCACAGGGTCAGCGCGTGCCCCGCGGTGAAGGCGGTGACCGAAAAGAGCAGCGCTCGTCGCCTTCGGGTGAGCCCCATCAGGCCGAGCAGGAACAGCAGGTGGTCCGGACCGAAGACGAGGTGCTCGACGCCGAGGGCGAAGTAGTCTCGGACGACCACGAGGAGGTCGAGCTCGCCGTTACTGGGCAGCTCGACCTGGGCCCCCTCGCCGCGGATGAGGACCTGGAAGCGCTCGCCCGAGGGCCGCAGCACCTCGAGCAGCACCGGGTCCTTCGGGGTTGGCAGGTCGCGCGCGGCCAGGGTGGCGCCGTCGAGGCCCGGCGCCTCGCAGGAGACGTCGAACCAGCGGGTCACCGGGCGCCGCCGGATCAGCGCGCTCGTGCAGTGCGCGGGCCAGACGATCTGCGCCTCGGTCTTGAGCGGGGCGCTCCAGCGTACGTCGAAGCGTCCTTCGGCTCGGGGGCGGATCTGGACGATGTGAGGATCGAACTCGTGGGCCTCGGCCGCGCCCGAGGCGATCAGGACGAGCAGGCCGGCGAGCAGGGAACGGGCGACGCTCACGGCTTCACCTGGGCGAACTGTGCACGCAGGCTCTCGGGCCACTCGATGTCGACCTCGTAGGCCTCGCGGAGCGTCTGCAAGCGTGCCGCGCGAGCCCGGTGGCGCGCCTCGTTCGTCCACTCCTGCCGAGCGAGGTGCCGGACCTCGGCGAGAGCCGGCAGCCGTGCGGGGCGATGGCGGTGGATTCGCAGCAGGAGCGCGCCGTGCTTCGACCGCACGGGGCCGAACCACCGGCACTCCGTCGGGGCGTCGCCACCGCGGCAGCCGTGTCCCTCGAGCGCCTCGACGATCCCGGCGCCGAGCAGGCTCTCGAGCTCGGAGCCTCCCCTCGACCCGAGGCGCTCGGTGAAGGGCAGAGGGCGGGCGCCGACGTCCAGATCGCCCGTGCTCAGGGCCCGCGCCGCTCGGCGCGTAGCGTCGGGGCCGAACCCGTAGCTGCGGACCGAGACGTCCCAGCGCGCCTCCCGTCGAAAGCGCTCGGCGTGCTCGTGCACGTAGGCCTCGAGCTGGTCGTGGGTCGGCGCCTGGATCTCGGCGTCCGCGACGAGCTGGACCTTCTGCACGATGCGGCGCCGGATGATCGGGTCGTCCTCGGCGAGCCCGAGGGCCTCACCGTGGCGGGCGAGCACCTCCTCGTCGACGTAACGGGCGACCAGCCGCTGCAGCCGCTCCGCGTTGGGGCGTCGTCCCCCGAGCCGCCGGGCCTCGCGCGCCTCGATCGTACGGACTTGGGCTTCGCCGACGTGGATCCGTCGGGGGTGCTCGGGGGCCGGGTCGATGGCCCGGTCCAGCGCGAACAGCGCGGCGCCCGCGAGGCTGAACCAGAGCACGGGCTCCTTCAAAACAGTTCTTGCAAACATCTTGCTCTCCAACCCAGCGGGTAGATCGGTGTTGCGGTGGCATTCGAGGCGGCGGAGTCGCGTCGCGCGCCCGGCCCTAGCGAATCAGCAGGTACCCATCACGAACCGACGTGGTCGTGGTGCGGGGGCGGCAGAGGCGCGGGTCGACGGCCTGCGCGAACCCCAGGGTCATCTCCCCAAACGGGAGGTCGGCTGCCTCCGTGAACCTCGTCTCGGCGAAGACGTTTCGGCACTCCCCTTCGTGCATGGCGGCGGTCGCGCCGAAGGTGAGCCGGTGCTCCGCGCTCTCCCGCAGGAGGCTGTGCGCGATGACCACGGTGAAGCCCGCGTTCGCGTCCCGCTGCTCGATCAGCACCGTCTCCGACCACAGCCGGCTGCCGCCCGCGGGGGATTGCAGCTCGGCGAAGGGCGTGATGGCCTGGCCGAGGGCTTCGAACGGAGCCACGCGGAGGGCGTGCACCCGCCCGAAGCGGCACTGGTCGATGCGCGCTTCCTCGGTGGCGAGGCGGGCCGTCTCGAGCTCCGCAAGCGCCCCGAAGCGCCCGTCGCCCAGCGGCGGCCAGCCAAGGTCGTGCGTGACGGTCTCGCACAGGACCTCGTCGTCGGCCACGAGCTGCAAGGAGGCCGTCGTCTCGTCGAACGTCCGGTCCCTCACGGCGAGCAGCAGCGTCCCGTTCACCGCCACCAGGCTCGATGCCTCGAGGTCGTAGCGCCCCTGATCCTCCGACGAGAGGCGCCAGTCCACGAGCCAGGGCGCGGCCGCCGCGAGATCGTCGAAGGCGGCGACCCGAAAGCCGCAGGCCTCGGCCCGGGCGACGTAGTCGGCGGCGAGCCCGCCGCGATCGAGGACGTCCTCCCCGAGCTCGGCCGCGATCGTGAGGCACGCCGGGGCGCCGCGGTCCGGGGTCCCCGCGTCGGCCTCGCCGCCTCCGGAGTCGGTCGCCATCCCGGCGTCCGGGCGGCTCGCCGCGTCGCGTGGCTCGGCAAAGGAGGCGTCGGGCGCGCCCTCCAGGGGGAGCTCGGACCCGCCACACGCCGCCAGCCCCGCCGCCGCGGCGAACGGAAGGAGGCGGCGCACGCGGGTCCGAAGCGCGCGGACGCGGGTCGAAGGCATCACAGGGGCACTCATCGGGCTACTCGTCCTCTCGATGTCGTCGGCCCGCCGCGTTCGACGGTCGGCCCCGCGCCATCACACCCCTTCAGGCGCGAACGGGCCGCGGAGCAGGCCATTTTTTTTCGGGTGGGCGTCCCGTCGCTCGCGCCTCGCGGCGCTTGGAGTCGGCACGGGTCCGTGTCAGCCTCGCCGCGTGGACGGTCCGGCCGTCACGCTCCTCCTGCAGCGCTGGCGCTCTGGGGACGACTCCGCCCTCGAGGCCCTGGTCCCCCAGGTCTACGATCAGCTGCGCGCCATCGCGCACCGCCACCTCGCACGGGAGCGCGCCGCCCAGCTCGAGACGGCGGAGCTCGTGCACATGGCCTACGAGCGCCTGATCGGCACAGAGGTCGACTGGGTGGATCGCGCCCACTTCTTCGCCATCGCGGCCCGGACCATGCGCCGCGTCCTTGTCGACCAGGCCCGCGCCCGCGGGAGCCAGAAGCGCGGCGGCGGCGTCGAGCAGGTGACGCTGTCGACCGTCGAGCAGCCCACCTCACAGCTTCGGGTCGACCTGCTGGATCTTGACGAGGCTCTCGATCGCCTCGCCGAACGACACGAGCGGAAGGCGGGGGTCGTGGAGTGCTTCTACTTCGGCGGGCTCACCCACGAAGAGATCGCCGCGGCTCTCGACATCTCCGTGAACACGGTCAAGCGGGATCTCCGGTTCGCCCGCGCCTGGCTGATCCGAACCCTCGAGGACTCGGGCTCACTCGCCCGCGCGAAGGCCGAAGATGAGCTCGCCCGATGAGGTCGAGGCGGTCTTCGACGCCGCGCTGGACGTGCCCGTGGCCGACCGCGACGCCTTCGTGCGTGCGCGCTGCGGTGGCGACGAGGCGCTGTACGACGAGGTCCTGGCGTTGCTCACGGCGGACGCGCGGGTGGGCGCGCTGGTCGTCGATGTCCCGACCGGCGAGCGGCTCGACCCCGCGGACGAGCGCGCGACCACGCTCGGGCCGGGCGACAAAGTGCAGGGCTACGAGATCCTGCGGCCGATCGGCGAAGGAGGCTTCGCGCAGGTCTACCTCGCGCAGCAGACCGAGCCGGTCCGCCGCCGGGTGGCGCTCAAGACCCTGAAGCCCGGGGCGAGCACGCCCCAGATCCTCGCTCGATTCCGGGCCGAGCGGCAGGCGCTCGCGCTGATGGACCACCCCAACATCGCCAAGGTCTTCGACAGCGGCGTCACCGACGCGGGCGTCCCGTTCTTCGTGATGGAGTACGTCGAGGGCGAGCCGATCACCCAGCACTGCGACGCGCACCGGCTGGGCCTCCCCGAGCGGCTCGAGCTGCTCGTGCAGTGCTGCGAGGCGGTGCAGCACGCCCACCGTCGGGCGGTCATCCATCGGGATCTCAAGCCGTCGAACATCTTGGTCACGCGCAGCGAGGGGCGCTCCACCCCGAAGCTCATCGACTTCGGGGTGGCCAAGGCGGTCGAACAGAAGCTGACCCCCGAATCGATCCACACCGTGGAGGGGGCGGTGATCGGGACGCCGACCTATATGAGCCCGGAGCAAATCAGCGAGACGGACCAGCCCATCGCCACGCGGGCGGACGTCTCCGCCCTCGGGGTCGTCATGTATGAGCTCCTGACCGGCAAGCTTCCCTTCG
>CAYYUT010000357.1:0-4382 GCA_964474935.1 uncultured Spirochaetales bacterium | reverse complement strand
GGTGTGGGAGGTGCGCGAGAGCGGAGGGGAGCCCGTCGACCCGAACGCGGGCGGGGGGTTGCCGACGGTGGAGTTCGATCGCAAGACCTACACGGCGAGCGGCTCGACAGGCTGCAACCGCTGGCAGGGCGCCTTCGAGGCCAGCTCCGGGTTCCTGCGGATCCTCTCGCTCTCGACGACGCGACGAGCCTGCACGCCGCACGCCGGCCGTCTCGAGGCTGCCTTCCTTCAGGCCCTCGGCGACACGAGCGGGCATCGGCTGGAAGGCGATCGCCTCGAGCTCCGCGACGTGACGGGGGAGGTGCGCATGCGTCTCGAGGGACGCATGCGCGGGGCCTCGCCACCCCCCTGACCGGGACTGCGCCCGGGGCAGGACGCTACCGCCGCGCGCCCCGTCGGGCCCCGCGGCGGTCGAGCCGCCGGTCGGCCCGCTGGCCACGCCGATCGAGCTTCCGGTCGACCCGATCGCCGCGACGATCGAGCTTCCGGTCGAGCCGATCGCCCCGCCGGTCGAGCGCCCCGGCGAGCCCGTCGTAGCCCGCCTCGGCCGCGCGGTCCGAGCGTCGATCGAAGCGACGGTCGACCCGGTCGCCACGAACGTCGAGGCGGCGATCCACGCGGTCGCCGCGGTGATCGAGGCGCCGCTCGGTGCGATCGCCGCGACGATCGAGCCGGTCTTCGACGTCGGCCGACGCGGTTCCCGTGGTGAGCATGCATCCGGCGCCGAGCGCCAACAGTGCGAGCATCGTGCGCTTCATCCTCGTTCTCCTCTCTGTCCCTCTCCACACGATCGAACCCGTCGGGCCGGCCGCGGTTGCGCCGGCATCGGAGCCGACCCGCGCGAGCCGGCAAACCGCTCCACAAGCGACCGCACCGCCGACGCATTCCGGGCCGGATCGCACCGGTGGGCGCGATGTCGGCGACGTGCAATCGGTGCGCAGCCTGCGTAAGCTCGCGCGCCATGCACAGCCAACGCACCCGGGCGAGGGAGCAGTTCGCATCGGTGCTCCTCGCCGTTCTGGGCGTGATCCAGGCGCTCGCTCTCGAGCTCCTCTGGGAGCAGGGAATCGGCGGGATCGACCGGTGGCGGGACGCCGGCGCCGCGCTGGCCGGCTGGCTCCAGATCGCCTCGGTGTTCCAGGGCGTCGTGGTGGTCTGGACGGTGTACGCCACGCTCGTGCTCCGCTTCAGCTGGGTGCCCCGATTCCGCGATCTGGTCTTTCCCTTCCTCGTCGGTGCTCTCGAGTTCGGCCTCGTGGCCCTGATGCAGCCCGACCGCCTCGCCTCCTGGTTCGCCCTACTCGGGGTGATCTTCGCCACGATGTCGTCGATCAGCTTCGCCACCTTCGCCGCCATCTATCGGGAAGGAGGCCACGAGCGGGATCCCTGGGACCGCGAGCAGCTGATGAGCTACGTGCCTTCCGTCGCCGCGGCGGCGAGCCTGCTCGGCTTCGCCCTCGGCGCGTGGCTCTTCGGCGCGACCTCGTGGGTGGCGTTCATCGGCATCCTGACCGCCAACCTAGGCCTCGCCTTCCAGCTCTCGGTGCTCCGACGCTTCTGGCATGCCGACGTCGCCGGCACGCGCGAGGAGTGAGCCGCATCGCTGGGTGCACGTCGCCGCGGCCCGCGCCCGGCTGCGGCGCGGAGTGACGAGCCGACGTCGCGCGGCCGCTCGGGGTACGACGATCATTCGGAGGTGCGAACCCTCGGACCCTGCCCGACTCCTTGCTCGAGCGACCGCGTCCGTCGGACGCGCCGCACACACCGCACGGGCAGGCCGGGCCCGCCTCGTGCGCAGCGCACGCCACGAACGCTGGCACGGGCGGCCCTCGCCGCGCTCGTCGTGGCCACGAGTCTCGGCTGCGCCACCGGCACCTCGTCGCCCCGCTCGGCCTCGTTCACGTCCTGCGAGCGCCTGGGCTGGGCGCTCTACGTGCTCGCGGGCTACCGCGATCGGGGCGATTCGCGCGAAGACCAGATCCGCTGGGCCAATGCGGCGATCGAGGCCGACGCGCCCCGCAAGACCACCCTGCTCCTGATCGACCGGATCCATCGCGAGCGCCTGTCCGCGCTTCCGCTCGGCGTGGACATCATCCGGCGTTGCGACCCCGAGCCGAGCCGCGCCGTCGTCTCCAAGCGCGCCACGCGCTGACTCCGCGTCCGCTGCGAGGCGCCCCCGCCCCGCGGAGGCCGTCGTCCACTCCACGGGTGGGCCACCAGCCGCACGAGCCGACCCGAGGCACATCGGCGCGTCGCGTCGCTCCCGAGCCAACCCGGCCAGGGGGACGACCGCGTCGGGATCGGACCCGCTCAAGCGATCCGCCAGACTGGACGTAGACAGAGGAGAGGAATCGCCGATGGATGCCGCTTCGCTCGTCGATCTCGCCCACCAGGTCGCCAAGGAGCAGGGCATCTCCTTCGAGCGATGTCGGGCTCCCGCGGCCGACGAGATCGCCGACGTCCCCGACGGCTTCGCCTTCCGCGTGCCGTCCGAGGTGATGCTGGCGTGGTCGCGCTGCAGCGAGAAGACCGTCCTGTGGCGACATCTCGCCGACGCCGAGATCCACACCGGCTTCCAACGCCTCTCGAGAATCCGCCCGGTGCGCGCGCGCTACCGCGATCTCGGGGCCACGGCGAGCGAGCTCTGGCTGTACGGGGCCCGCGACTTCGATCCCGAGATTCCGAGGGCCCGCATCGTCGATGCCTCGGGCACCTCGTTCGAGCACGAGTGGTTCGTGGCGGTGAAGAGCCGGGAGTACACCGCCCTCGTCGCCGCCCGCGAGCTCGCGAGGGGCGAAGCCCGAACCTTCGCACGGCGCGAGTACGACGGAATCGTGACCCGACATCCTGCGACGGTCGAGCAGGTCATCGAGACGCTGCGCGACTGGGTCGAGCAACACCAGCTCGGCTGAGGCGCCGCGTCCCCGCGGCGCTCCACCGGCGGGGACCCGTCGCGGTGACACGCCCGCAGCGTCCACTATCTTGAGACCCGGGCGAAGCACCGGGGGGAGACGTCCAGCCGACATGCAGTGGCTCCAGGCCCGAATGCCTCAGGCCCGATTGCCCCAGGCCGGCTGGCTTCAGGCCATCTGGCGGCTCCTCGCGGGAAGCGCGCGCGATCTCGCCTTCATCGTGGTCGTGATCGCGGGATTCCAGCTGCTGGTGCTGCGCCAGCCCTTTCCGAATCTCGGCGACGCGCTCGTGGGCACGCTGCTGGTGCTGGTGGGTCTCGCCCTCTTCGTGCGCGGACTCGACCTCGGGCTCTTCCCGCTCGGCGAGAGCATGGCCCACGCCTTCGCGCGGAAGGGCTCGCTCGTCGCGCTCCTCGGCTTCGCCTTCGCGCTGGGATTCGGGACCACGGTGGCCGAGCCAGCGCTCGTCGCGATCGCCCAGGAGGCGTCGAAGGTGGCAGCCGAGTCGGGCGTGATCGCCACCACCGATGCCGCGCGCACCCGGTACGCGCTCGGCCTGAGGTTCGCCGTGGCGCTCGCCGTGGGCGTCGCGATCGTCGTCGGGGTCGGGCGGATCCTGACGGGCTGGCCCCTGCACCTGATGATCGCCGCCGGCTACGCGACCGTGGTCGCCCTGACGGTGGTCGCCCCCGACGAGATCGTCGCGATCGCGTACGACTCGGGAGGGGTCACCACCTCGACCATCACCGTTCCCCTGGTGACCGCGCTCGGCGTCGGGCTGGCTTCCTCGATCGAGGGGCGCAATCCCGTGACCGACGGCTTCGGCCTGATCGCTTTCGCATCGCTCACGCCCATGATCTTCGTGATGATCTACGGAATGGTCGTCTGATGCCGGGGCCCTCCGAGCTCCTCGCTGCGCTGCTTGCGACCATCCGCGACGTGCTGCCGATCGTCGCGATACTGGCGACGTTCCAGCTGCTCGTGTTGCGCCGATCGCTCCCGAACCCGCGCCAGCTCGCCCTCGGCTTCGGGTGTGTCCTGGTCGGACTCGCCCTGTTCCAGATCGGTCTCGAGAAGGCGATCATCCCGATCGGCCGAACGATGGCGGCCCAGTTCACGGCCCCCGAGTTCCTCGGGGTCGACCCGGCATCCGACCAGATCGACCCATCGGCCTATGCATGGGTCTACGTGTTCGGATTCGCGATCGGATTCAGTACGACCATGGCCGAGCCCGCCCTCATCGCGGTCTCCATCAAGGCCCGGGAGCTCTCGGGCGGATCGATCGATGCGCTCGGGCTCCGGCTGGCGGTGGCGCTCGGCGTGGCGGCGGGCATCAGTCTCGGGAGCTACCGCATCGTGGTCGGGGCGCCCCTCCCCTGGTTCATCGCCACCGGCTACGTGGTCGTGGTGATCCAGACCTTCTTCGCCCCGAAGATGATCGTGCCGTTGGGCTACGATTCGGGCGGCGTC
>CAYYUT010000356.1:0-4398 GCA_964474935.1 uncultured Spirochaetales bacterium | reverse complement strand
AGACGCCGGCCTGACCGCGCGGCTGATGATCGACTGCTCCCACGCCAACAGCGGCAAGGACCACGAGCAGCAACCGGCCGTGGTGAGCGACGTGGCGGGCCAGCTGGCCGACGGATCCGAGGCGATCTTCGGGGTCATGCTCGAGAGCTTCCTCGTGGACGGCAACCAGGATCACGAGGCGGGCCACGATCTGGTCTACGGCCAGAGCATCACGGACAAGTGCATGAGCTGGGAGCGCAGCGAGCCGCTCTTCACCGAGCTCGCCGAAGCCGTTCGCAAGCGGCGGCGTTGAGCACGCCTCGCCCGCGGCGGTGCGCCCGCGGGCGGTGAGTCCCGGGCCAGCGCGGGTGCGTCCCAGGCCGTACGCGCCCGTCTCCGATCATGCGGCGGGGACGGTGAACTCGAAGCGGCTGCCACGGCCCGCCTCGGAATGCACCGAGACCTCCCCTCCCCAGCTCTCCACAGCCCGTCGGACGATGGCCAGGCCGATGCCAGTGCCGGAGTACTCGTCCTTGCCGTGCAGACGGCGGAACACGTCGAAGATCCGCTCCTGGTACTCGGGAGCGATCCCGATGCCGTTGTCGGCCACCGAGACCCGAACCCACGAACCCTCGCGACTCGCCGCGACCTCGATCCGGGGCGCTCCCTCGCAGTACTTGAGGGCATTGCTCACCAGATTCTGGAGCACCCGCATCAGCTCGACCCGCGCCACCCGGACCTCGGGCAGCCCGTCCGAGACGATCTGCGCGCCGCTCGCCTCGATCGCGGGCGCCAGGTTCTCCTCGACCTCGGCCAGCGTTTCCGAGAGGGAGACGCGGGCGTCGGCGCGCGCCCGTCCCGTGCGCGAGTACTGGAGCAGATCGACGATCAGGTCGCGCATGCGGATCCCGCCGTCGATGGCATGGTCGACGTACTGCACGCCCTTCTCGTCGAGCCGGTCGGCGTACCGTTCCTTCACGACCTCCATGAAGCCGACCACCTTGCGCAGCGGCTCCTGGAGGTCGTGCGAGGCCACGTAGGCGAACTGTTCGAGCTCCTCGTTGCTCCGGGCGAGCTGGGCTTCCGCCTCCTTGCGCACGGTGATGTCCCGGTTCACTTCGAGATAGAGCCGCATGCCGTCGCTCTCGATGCGCTGGATGCACGTTGCGACGGTGAGACTGCGCCCCGAGCGATGTCGCTGCTCGATGTCACCACGCCATTCTCCCTCGCCTTCGACGCACCCCTCGATCTCGGAGCGGAGATCCGAGAATCCCGGCGCGATCTTCTCGTGCACGTCGATTCCCGCCCGGGCCACCTCTTCCTCCGAGTACCCGTAGAGGCGCTCGGCGCCCTGGTTCCAGAAGTGGACGCGTCCCGCGGAATCCCACGCGAAGACGGCATCGTGTGAGATGTCGAGGAGCTGGCTGCGCAGCTCGAGGGCACGCGTGCGCTCGGCCACCATCTCCTCGAGACCGGTCGTCAGCTCGCGCAGCTCGGACTCGGCGCCCCTGCGGCGTTCGACCTCGGCCTGCAGCTCGCGGTTCAGGTGCTCGAGATCGGCCCGGCTCGGGATCGACAGGGCACGGGGCAGGATCTGCCAGACCGAGACGGCCGTGGCGAAGGAGACGAATGCCGTGGCCGCCTTCATCACGCCTTCGACGCGATAGGCCCCGTTCCAGACGTTGTAGACCTCGAGCGAATGCGTGAGCCCGCAGAACAGGATGAATCCCGCGAACAGATAGAAGACGGCGTCGAACGACAGATCGTCGCGGTGGCGAATGAAGTAGACGAGCGCGAGCGGGATCGTGAAGTAGCTGAGGGTGATGACGGTGTCCGCGCCGACGTGGAGCCAGAGGATCTCGGGCCGCCACTGGTAGCAGTGGCCATGAGGCATGAAATCGCTGGCGAACAAACGGCCAAAGAACTCCATCACGATCCGCTGTCCTCCGTCGCGGTACCGACCTCTGCAGCCGCCTGAAGCCCCGCAGCCGGAGGGCCGTTCGGCCCGAGCCGAGCGGCCTCCGCAGACGAGGGCTTCGAAGCGTCGGGCCCGCGGACATTAGGCAAACCCGAGCAGGATCTTCCCTCATTTCCGCCCACCCCCCTGCGCGCGCCGCCGAGGAGGCGCGGGTACCCACCGGGGGCGGCCGGGGCGGGGGTGCCGGGAGGGCGCCATCGGCAGCATTTGCCCCGGGGGGTATTCGACTCAAGCTCAGGAGCCGAGAACCGATGTGATTTCACAACAAACGGTCTTCACGCCGTGGAGGTTGCTCGATGTCCCCCAAAGTGCTGAAGGGCTCCCTGTGGGCCGCGCTGGCCTGTCTGATCGCGCCCAGCGCGTCTCATGCGACCCTGCTCGCGAGCGAGCGCTTCGACGACGATGGCTCGGGCGTCCGCTACCGCGTCGAGGGCGCCGGCGGGCAGGCCAACGATTTCTGGGGACTCCAGTCGATCGGCCACTCGCTGGGCTTCGAGGGAGACGGGAGCGACTTCTTCGCGGGTCGCGATCTCGACGGCCGCTTCGGGGGCGGAGCCGACCTTCGCGCGGTCGAGCTGCTCCCGGTCGACGTCAGCGGGTTCTCGGTACTGAGCGTGTCGGTCGACCTGGCCGCCGAGACGGGCGAATGGGAATCCGGCGATCCGGACGCCCTCCGCATCTTCGCGATCGATGCCGAGACCGGTGCCCGCTCGCTCGTCGACGAATTCCTGCCGGACGCGACACGGCGGGGCGACCTGGTGGGCCGCGTCTCCGGCGTCGCCCTCGATGGCGAATTCCAGACGCTCCGATACGACGTCGCCGCCGAGTACTCGAGCCTGACGCTCCGCTTCGAGGCACAGAGCACCGGCAACCGCGAGAGTCTCGGAATCGACAACGTGACCGTCGCGGCCGGTGCGGGCGACCGCCTCGAGGTCACCGAGCCCGGACTCCCGATCCTCCTGGCCTCGGCGGGGCTCCTGGGGCTCCTCCTCGTCCCGGGTTCACGCGCGCGCGCGGCCGAACGCCGGCGTCTGGTCGGAGCGCAGATCCGGAACTGTCAGGGCTGACCCGGCTCCGTCCCGCGCCAGCCTGCCGGCGAGGTCCCGTCCACGCGACTCCGGTCTCGGGAGCCCAGGCGAGACGGCCTGGTCCCGGCCTCGACCCGCGCGCTCCGATCGCGCTCAGGACGTCCCGTCGCCCCCGTGGCACACGCCTGAGTCCCGGGCCGCTGTGGCCACCCTCTCGGCCACCGCCACCGCCACGCGACGGTCGAAGGCGGGCGGCAGAATCGCTCGGGCAGTGGGCTCTGCCACCGACTCGGCGATCGCCTCGACGGCCGCGAACTTCATCGCATCGGTGAAACTCGTCGCCCGGGCCTCTAGCGCACCTCGGAACAATCCCGGGAACGCCAGCACGTTGTTCACCTGGTTCGGATGGTCGCTGCGGCCGGTGCCCACGACGGCGGCTCCCGCGCGGTGCGCTCGCTCGGGTTCGATCTCGGGCACCGGATTCGCCATCGCCAGCACGATCGGATCGGGCGCCATACTGCGGATGTCCTCCTCGTCCAGCAAATTGCCGCGACTGACGCCGATGAAGACGTCGGCCGCGCGCAGTGCATCTCGGAGACTACCGCGAATCCCAGACGGGTTGGTGCGCCGGGCGATCTCCTCCTTGGAGCTGTCGTTCGTCGGATCGCCGGGGCGCAGGATCCCGTGGCGATCCACAACCGTGAGGCGACCGATCGGGATGCACCGGTCGGCATCGATGTCACACGTGAGCAGGTGGGCGATGGCACGACCTGCCGCACCGGCGCCGCACAGCACGACCGAGAGGCTCGGCAGCGCTCGCCCGACGACCTGAGCCGCATTCATCAAGGCCGCGAGAAGGACGATGGCCGTACCGTGTTGGTCGTCGTGCAACACCGGGATACCAATGTCCTGGAGTCGCTGCTCGATCTCGAAGCAGCGCGGCGCCGAGATGTCCTCGAGATTGATGCCCCCGAATGATGGCGCGATGGCCCGGACCGTCGCGACGATCGCGTCCGGCTCGCGGACATCGAGCACCACCGGAACGGCGTCGATACCCGCAAACTCCCGGAAGAGAGCCGCCTTGCCTTCCATCACGGGCAGCGCCGCGAGTGCGCCCAGGTCCCCGAGTCCGAGAATGGCAGAGCCGTCCGACACCACCGCGACGGTGCGGCCCTTCCAGCTGAGGTTCCAGGCCTCGCCTGGCTCACGCGCGATGAGCTCGCAAGGGCGCGCCACGCCCGGCGTGTAGGCCAGCGAGAGCGCGTCGGGATCGTCGAGCCTGACGCGCGATCGCGTCTCGAGCTTGCCGTTGTGTCGTCGATGGACGATGACCGATCGTTCGTAGATGTCCACGGCGCCAACCTTCCGTCGGGAGCGACTGGGGACGCTCCGGGTTCTTCAACGATGCCGCCC
>CAYYUT010000355.1:0-4434 GCA_964474935.1 uncultured Spirochaetales bacterium | reverse complement strand
GACGACGCGGCCCTCGCGCATCAGCGCGAGCCGGACCGAGACGTCGAAGCCGCGCTCGAGGTTGTGCGTCACCACGACCGACGTCGCCCCGAGCCGCTCCTGGAGCGAACGGATCAGGCCTCCGATGCGCTTCGTGTTGGCCGGATCGAGCCCCGTGGTGGGCTCGTCGTAGAGGATCACGTCGGGCTCGAGCGCAATCGCACGGGCCAGCGCCACCCGCTTGCGCATGCCGCCCGAGAGCTCGGCGGGCCGCAGCGCCTCGATGTCGGGCAGACCCACGGATTCGAGGCAATCGCTCACGCGCGTCGACACCTCCGCATGCGATGCGCCCCGACGGTGTTCGCGCAGAGGGTAGGCCACGTTCTCGAACACCGTGAGCGAATCGAAGAGCGCACCGGTCTGGAAGAGCATGCCGAAGTGGCGCCGCACGTCCACCAGCTCGCGCTCCTCGAGGCCTCCGATCTCGACGCCCCCGATCCGGACCTCGCCCGCATCGGGCCGGAGCAGACCGATCATGTGCTTGAGACAGACCGATTTGCCCGTCCCCGAGCCGCCGAGGATGGTGAAGGTCTGGCCGGCCTCGATGCGCAGGTCGACCCCGCGAAGCACCGCCTTCCCATCGAAGGCCTTGTGGACTCCGCGGAGCTCGATCGCGGGGACGCTGCCATCGAAGCGGAGCGCCGTCATCCCGTGATGCCGATCAGCACGTTCGTCAGGAAGAAGTTCGACACCAGCACCGTGATCGAGGCGATCACCACGGCCTGGGTGGTGGACCGACCGACGCCCACCGTCCCGCCCTCGGTGCGCAGACCGGCGTGGCAACCGACCATGGCGATGATCCAGCCGAAGACGAAGGTCTTGGCCAGTCCCGAAGCGAGGTCGGTAACGGTGACGGAGTCGCTGATCGTGTTCAGGTAGAGCTCCGAGCCGACGTCGAACTGCACCGAGGCGATGAGCATTCCACCGAGGATGCCGAGCACGTTCGCCATCACCGTCAGGAGCGGCAACGCCAGGGTGGCCGACCACATGCGCGGCACCACGAGCTTCTGGATCGGGTCGGCGCCCATGGCCCGGATGGCGTCGATCTGCTCGGTGACCTTCATGGATCCGATTTCGGCGGTGATGCCCGCGCCCACCCGGCCGCCGACCATCAGCGCCGTCAGCACCGGGCCGAGCTCGCGCACCAGCGCCTGCCCCACCACGATGCCGACGTAGGGCTTGGCGCCGAAGCGCGCCAACACGTGGGCGGTCTGGAGCGCCAGCACCATGCCGGTGAACAGGGCCGTGATCAACACGATCGTGGTCGAGCGCACGCCAATGGCCGCGAACTGACGGAGTGTCTCGTCCCATGGGAAGCGACGCCGGCCGCTCGCTGCGAAGCTCGATGCCGCGAGCAGGGTGAAGTCTCCGAAGGCCTCGGCCACGGAGATCGAGCGCGCTCCGAGACGCGTGATGATCGCGCGAGGCTTCACGGCTGGGCCTGACCGGCGGTCGGAACGTCGGGATCGGCGGTCGGCGGCGGCCGCCGCGCGGGCTCGGCGGAGGTAGCGGGCGAACCGGGCCGGAACCCCGCGACCCACCCGGCGAGCACGTCCTCACCCACAGCCGGGCCGGCTCGAACCAGCACCCAGTCATAGAGACATCCCCCGAGGACCACCGTCACCGAATCGACCACCGAACCGGCCTCGTCCGATCCGAGGCGCACGCGCTGTCGCCAGCCGCTCGCTCCGGCCACGTCGAAGGGCTCGGCCGCGATGAGGGTGCGAGGACGGATTCCGAACACGAGGCGCCGGGCGGCCACGGCGGCCTCTTGCCCGGAAGCGTCGCAGCGAGAGAGCAGACTCAGGGTCGCGCCGGCCGGCCCCCGGAACGCGAGATCGGCCCCTGCGACCCGAATCGGCGTCCAGTCGCCCTGGGGCGGGGCGATCGTGTAGCCGAGCTCGACGTGCTGGTAACGCCCGTCGCGAAGCCTCACGTCGTGGGCGCACGCCACCCACGCAAGGGCACAGGCTCCGACCACGAGGTGCGTGCGGCCCGGACGCCGAGCGACCGGACGCGAAGCGACCCGCTGCCATCGGCGTCCGAGGGGTCCGCGTTCCCGTCCGCGTTCCAGGGCGTCGCTCCTTCTCGGTGGGTTCGAGCCTATCGGATCGTTGCTTGACGGTCGCGGGGCATGCGGTACCCCGATGGCATGCCGAACGCCCGCGGCCCGCTCGTGCTGGCCAGCAGCTCACCGCGTCGCCGCGCGCTCCTGGCCGACGCGGGCGTCACCTTCGAGATCGTGCCGGCCGAGATCGACGAGACGCCTCGGCCCGGCGAGGAACCCCTCGCCATGGCTCGGCGTCTCGCCTGCGGGAAGGCGCGCGCGGTGGCGGAGCGGCTCGGCCCCGAGATCGACCGGATCGTCCTCGGGGCCGACACCATCGTGGTGCTCGACGGCCGATCGCTCGGGAAGCCGCGGGACGCCGCCGAGGCCATCGACTTCCTGACGCGGCTCGGAGGTCGCCAGCACCGCGTCTGGACCGCGGTGGCCGCGCTCACGACCCGCACGTCCGCCCTGGCCTGCGAGAGCGTGTCGAGCGAGGTGCACATGCGGCGCGCCGAACGCTCCGAGATCGAGGATTACGTGGCGACCGGCGAGGCCTTCGACAAGGCCGGCGGCTACGGCGCGCAGGGCGAAGCGCGTCGCTTCATCGAACGGATCCACGGGAGCGAGAGCAACGTGATCGGCCTGCCCGTGCGCGAGACGCTCGCGCTGATCGAGCGGATGCAGCGTCATCGATGAGCGAGCCGACCCCGATCGCCGAACGGCTGACGGCCCTGCAGGAGCGGATCGCCGCCGCGGCGCGACGCAGCGGCCGCTCGCCCGACGCGGTCCGGCTCGTGGGTGTGTCGAAGCGGGTCGACCCGGAGCGCATCGCGGCCGCGGTCGAGGCGGGCCTGCGCGACCTCGGCGAGAACTACGTACAGGAGCTGCGCGACAAGCGTCCGGCGGTCGAGGCCCAGCTCGAAGCCCGTGGCGGGCGCACCGCTGGGGCGCTGCGCTGGCACCTGATCGGGCCGCTCCAGCGCAACAAGGTTCGGCCGGCGCTCGAGCTCGTCGACCGCATCGCGAGCGTCGACCGACTGTCGCTGGCCGAAGAGATCGAGAAGCGTGCCGCGGCGGCCGGGCGCCGCATCGAGGTCCTGCTCCAGGTGAACGTGTCCGAGGAGCCCCAGAAAGCCGGGGTGCTGCCCGACGCGCTGCCCGAGCTGCTCTCGGCCTGTCGCCCGCTCGAGCACCTGACCGTGTGCGGATTGATGGCGATCCCGGCGGCGAGCGACGACCCCGAGCGGAGCCGGCCCGCGTTCGCGAGACTGCGACACCTGCGCGACTCGCTCCGGAACGGGCCCGGCGGCGACGAGCTGGTCGAGCTCTCGATGGGGATGTCGGGCGATTTCGAGGTGGCGATCGAGGAAGGGGCCACCGAGGTGCGCGTCGGCACGGCCCTGTTCGGGCCGCGCGAGCCCAGGGAGGAAGCGTGATGAGCGGGGGCAGCGGATCGCTCCGCTACGGGTTCGTCGGGGCGGGCGCCATGGCCGAGGCACTGATCGGCGGCCTGGTGGCGAGCGGTGTCGAGGCGACCCGGTTGGCCGCGGCCGATCCGGTGTCGGAACGCCGCGATCACCTTCGGGCGCGTTTCGGGGTGACCGTCCACGAGACGTCGATTCCGGTCGTCGAAGCCAGTGATCTCGTGGTGTTGGCGGTCAAACCCCAGAAAATGGACGAGGTGTGGGAGGGGCTCGCCCAGATGCCACGGACGGCCATCGAGCATGCCCTCTGGGTGTCGATCGCCGCAGGCGTCCCGATCGCCCGGATCCGGGCGGGGCTCGGCGGCCCGACGCGCGAGGAGCGCGCCGGAGGCGCGGTGCAGGTGGTGCGCGCCATGCCCAACACGCCGGCTCTCGTCCACCGGGGCGCGACGGCCCTCGTCGCCGACCCGTCTGTCGACGAGCCGGGGCGCGCCGCCGTACGGCAGCTCTTCGAAGCCGTCGGCACCGTCTGGGAGGCGCCCGACGAGCGGCTCCTCGACGCCGTCACCGGGCTCTCCGGCAGCGGCCCGGCCTATGTCTTCGTGCTCCTCGAGGCGTTGGCCGATGCGGGCGTGCGGATGGGCCTGCCGCGGGAGGCATCCCACCAGCTCGCCTGCCAGACCGTGCTGGGGGCGGCCACGCTCGCGATCGAGTCGGGTGAGCACCCGGCCACCCTGAAGGACCGCGTCACGTCGCCGGGGGGCACCACCATCGCGGGCCTCGAACGCCTCGAGGCGGGCGGGTTCCGGGCAGCCATCCACGAGGCGGTCGAGGCCGCCACGCGCCGATCGCAGGAGCTCGGCGGCGACTGCCGAGACCGCCCGCCGCCCCTCGTACCGACCAGCGCGGCCCTGTCGTCCC
>CAYYUT010000354.1:0-4439 GCA_964474935.1 uncultured Spirochaetales bacterium | reverse complement strand
GTCCACCGGGATGCAGTGACCCCAGAGACCGGGCCCCGGGAGGAACTTCATGAAGCCGTACGGCTTGGTCGAGGCGGCTTCGATCACCTCCCAGACGTCGAGCCCGAGCCGGTCGCACATCAGCGCGACCTCGTTCGCGAGCCCGATGTTGATGGCGCGGAAGGTGTTCTCGAGCAGCTTCACCATCTCGGCGCTCTGGGTGGACGACACGGTCACCACCTTCTCGAAGATGGTGTGATAGATCTTCGCGGCGAGCTCGGTGCAGAGCGGCGTCTCGCCACCCACGACCTTCGGGACCTGGCGAACCGTGAAGTCGGTGCGGCCGGGGTCGATCCGCTCGGGCGCGAAGGCCAGGGCGAAGTCCGCCCCGACGGTGAGGCCCGTCGCCTCGAGCATCGGCAGGACGATCTCGTGCGTCGTCCCCGGATAGGTGGTGCTCCCGAGGATCACGAGGTGCCCGCTCCGCAGGCGACGGCTGATGTCCTCGAGCGCCTTGGCGATGTGCGAGACGTCGGGGTCCTTCGAGCGGGTGAGCGGCGTCGGGACGCAGATGTTGATGACGTCGGTGGCCGACACCTGCGCCAGATCGGTCGTGGCCGAGAGACGGCCCTGCTCGCGCATCGTCGCGACGTCGGCCGAGGGAACGTCCTCGACGTACGACTCGCCCTGCTCGAGTAGCCGCACCTTCTCGGCATCGAGGTCGAATCCGATCACGCGGAAGCCCGAGCGGGCGAACTCGATTGCCAGGGGCAGGCCCACGTAGCCGAGCCCGATCACTCCGATGCGCGCCTCGCGTGCGTCGATCTGGTCGCGCAGCTCTTCCAGACGACTCATCGATTGCCTCCCGTCTGCGAGCCACCCCGGTACCAGGCGAAGTAGTCCGCGAAATAGTGGTAGCCCGACCAGATCGTCAGCAGCGTCGCCACGGCGAGCATCGCGAGGCCGATCACGTGGGCGGGAAGCCCGAGGGTCGGGTCGGGAAAGAGCAACGCCACGATGGCGATGTTCTGGGTCAGGGTCTTCACCTTGCCGAGCCAGGTGGCGGCCACCACGTGCCCCCCGGCCGAGGCGATCGAGCGCAGCCCCGTCACCGCGAGCTCGCGTCCGATGACCGTCACCACCATCGGGGCGGCCCACACGGGGACGCGGCCGATCGCGAGCAGCATGATGAGGGCGGTGGATGCCAGCAGCTTGTCGGCGAGCGGGTCGAGGAGCTTGCCGATCGAGGTCACCTGCTGACCGCGGCGCGCGAGCCACCCATCGACGATGTCGGTGATCGCGGCCACGATGAAGAGCCACGCGAGCACCGTGCTCCCGATGCGACCGTCGAAGAGCGGGAAGAGGAGGAAGAGCGGGACCACCGCGATCCGGATCACGGTGAGGGTGTTCGGCAGGTTCCAGAACTCTTCCGGCTCGATGCTCGGGCGCGGATCTCTGCCCGCACGCGGCCCCACGTGCGGACCCCGTCGCGGACGACGCGTGTTGGTGGTGGCACTCGGATGCGCCCAGATGGTGGGAGCCTCGGTCCCCGCGTCGGGATCCGGCGCGCCCGAGCCGCTAGCGTCGGGCGGCTGTTCCGAAGTCGGCATCGTACTTCCGATAGTAGCCCATCACCCGTCGCACGTACTCGCGGGTCTCGCTGTAGGGCGGTATGCCGCCATAGCGTTCCACGGCCTTCGGGCCGGCGTTGTAGGCGGCCAGCGCCAGCTCGACCCGTCCGTAGCGGTTGAGCATGGAGCGCAGGTAGCGGCTGCCGCCGCTCACGTTGTCCTCGGGCCGGAACGGATGCCGGACACCGAGCTCACGCGCCGTGGCCGGCATCAGCTGCATGAGTCCCATCGCGCCTTTGTGGGACACGGCGCGCGGGTCGAAGTTCGACTCGGCGGCGATCACCGCCTTCACGAGCGCGGCGGGCAGCGCCTGCCGGGCGGCCGCGCGCTCGATGACGCCGTCGAGACCGCGGCGGCCCCGCATGGCCGGGCCCATCGGTGTCTGGCTCGACACCGGCTCGAAGCGGTCGTCGACCGGTGCGTTCGTGAAATGGATGACCCCGTCCGCATCGACGTAGCGATAGAGCACCTCGTCGGCCGGCGCGTCCGCGGCCCCGACCCAGACGAGGCCGAGGGCGAGCAGGACGCCGCTGCACCGCCGGCCTCGCACGGCCACCGGACGCTCGTGTCTTTGCAGCTGGCGCACGGGCCCTCCAGAAGCGGCTCTCGGGCTTCCGCTTGGCGCGGCCCACCGTCGTGCCTAGACTGATCCAGACTCTTCCTGGGGTGCATCGGCGCGGGTGGCGTCCCCCTTTAGGTGGAGCGGGCCTCGGGACGAACCCCGAGGGAGGTCCGAGACGTGATCGAAGGTCCGGACGAGCCCCGGCAGTTCGACTTCCTCGTGATCGGCAGCGGCATCGCGGGTCTGCACTACGCCCTGCGCGTGGCCGAGCACGGCCGGGTCGGGATCGTCACCAAGAAGGAAGCGGTCGAATCGGCCACGAACTGGGCGCAGGGCGGCATCGCGGCCGTCACCTCGCAGCACGATTCGGTCGAGTCGCACCTGGCCGACACCCTGCGCGTGGGGCGTGGGCTCTGCAAGGAACCCGTGGTGCGCTTCGTGGTCGAGCACGGCCCGCGCATGATCCGGCGACTCATCGATCTCGGCGTCGACTTCGACCGCCCGATCGAGGAGGGCATCGACGAGCCCTTCGACCTCGGGCGCGAGGGCGGCCACACGCAGCGTCGCGTCCTGCACCACCGCGACGCCACGGGTCGCGAGATCGAACGCGTGCTGCTCCACCACGCGACCCACCCCCCCAACGTCACCATGTTCGAGAACCACATGGCGGTAGACCTGTTGACCTCGCAGCGCGCGGGCGCGGCCGGGCCGAACCGCGTCCTCGGTGCCTACGTCCTCGACCCCCGCACCGGCGCGGTCGAGCGCTGCGAGGCGCGGATCACCCTGCTGGCCTCGGGCGGCTGCGGGAAGGTCTACCGCTTCACCTCGAATCCGAACATCGCGTCGGGCGACGGCGTGGCCATGGCCTACCGAGCGGGCGCGAGCATCGCGAACATGGAGTTCGTCCAGTTCCATCCCACCTGCCTCTATCACCCGAAGGCCAAGTCGTTCCTGATCACCGAGGCGCTGCGCGGCGAGGGCGCCCGGCTCGCCGATGTACGGGGCCGGCGCTTCATGACCGACTACAGCGCCCGCGGCGAGCTCGCCGCGCGCGACGTGGTGGCGCGGGCCATCGATACCGAGCTCAAGCGCACCGGCGACGAGTACGTCACCCTGAACATCTGGCACAAGGACGCTCGTTTCATCCGCGAGCGCTTTCCCACGATCTTCGAGCGCTGCCTCGAGTACGGAATCGACATCACCAAGGATCCGATTCCGGTGGTCCCGGCAGCCCATTACTGCTGCGGGGGCGTGGTCACGAACCTCGAGGGCGAGACCGACCTCGCGAATCTGTTCGCGGCGGGCGAGGTCACCTGCACGGGCCTGCACGGGGCGAACCGCCTGGCCTCGAACTCGCTGCTCGAGGCGATCGTGTTCGCCGACGCCGCCGCCACCGCGGGGATCGCCCGCCTGGCCGAGCTGCCCGAGGAGACGGCCGACATCGAGCCCTGGTACGAGGGCGCCGCCACCGAGAGCGACGAGGCCGTCGTGATCACCCAGAACTGGGACGAGATCCGGCGCTTCATGTGGAACTACGTCGGGATCGTGCGTAGCGACAAGCGGCTCGAGCGCGCGCGCCGGCGCATCGAGCTCCTCCAGGACGAGATCACCGAGTACTACTGGAACTTCCGCGTGACGCCCGACCTGATCGAGCTCCGCAACCTGGCGTTGGTGGCCGAGCTGGTGATCGAGTCGGCCATCCAGCGCAAGGAGAGCCGCGGACTCCACTACAACCTCGACCATCCGCAGAGCGACGACGCCCGCTTCGGACGGGACACCATCCTGCGCCGCTGATGTCCGACGGGATCCGGTACCGACGCTCGGCGAGCGCCCCGATCGTGCTCGCCTGCCTGGCTGGGCTGGCGCTGGCCTGCGCATCGGGCGTCTCGCCCGGCGGGAGCGAGTCCGACGTCAGCCGCACCGACCTCGAGCGCTACGTGCGCTACGAGATCCAGCGAGCGCTCGCCTTCCGGTCGCAGAGCCGACTCGAATCGGCCGAGATGGCCCTGCGCCGTGCCGTGGCGACCGATCCCGATCATCCCCGGGCCCTGCGCCTGCTCGCGGTCGTGCTCGACGAGCTCGGAAACCTGTCCGAGGCCCAGCGCGTGCGCTCACGCGCCGATGAGATCGCTCCCCTCCCTCCCCTGCCTCCCGACGAGCCGCTCGGCGGCGACGCCGGGGGTCTCGTCGTCGCGATCCTTCCGCTCGAGAGCGACGGAGAACCCGACCGCGTGCTCGGGGACTGGCCCGACGGCGTCGCGCATCGC
>CAYYUT010000353.1:0-4460 GCA_964474935.1 uncultured Spirochaetales bacterium | reverse complement strand
ACCTGCGGCGCTTCTTCATGCCGCTTCGCGACCTGTCGGCCAAGTACTCGGTGATGCAGTCGGCGATGGCCAGCGCCGAACGGATCGTGCAGGTGCTCGACACCGAGCCGGACGTGCGGGACCACGGGGGCGAGGAGCCGCCACGGCCCGCGGGAGCGCGCGGCGCCGTCGAGTTCGAGAACGTCTGGCTCGCCTACCAGGACGATGAGTGGGTGCTGCGCGACGTCTCGTTCCGGGTGGCGCCCGGCGAGCGGGTCGCGTTCGTGGGGGCGACGGGCGCCGGCAAGACGTCGATCATCAAGCTCCTGACCCGTCTGTACGAGCCGCAGCGGGGCGAGATCCGGATCGATTCGCATCGGCTCGACGCGCTCTCACAGGCCGATCTGCGCAGGCGCGTGGCGATGGTGCTCCAGGACGTGTTCCTGTTCAGCGGCACGGTGGCCGAGAACGTCGGGCTCGGGCGCGACGACCTGTCGCGGGGCGACATCGAGCGGGCGGCACGCTCGGTCGAGGCGCACGCCTTCATCGAGCGGCTGCCCCGGGGCTACGACACGGACGTCCTCGAGCGCGGCGCGAACCTCTCGGGTGGCCAGCGGCAGCTGCTCTCCTTCGCGCGGGCGGTGGCCCACGGCGGCGACATCCTGGTGCTCGACGAGGCCACCAGCTCGATCGACACCGAGACCGAGGCGGCCATCCAGGCCGGCATCCATCGCCTCCTCGAGGGTCGCACCGCGATCGTGATCGCCCACCGTCTGTCGACGATCCAGGACGTCGATCGCATCTACGTGCTCCACAAGGGACGCATCGTGGAGTCGGGGAGCCACGACGAGCTGATCGAGCGCGGCGGGAGCTACGCCCGTCTCTACCGTCTCCAGTACCAGTCGCAGGAGGCCCGGGACGCGGCCCGCGCCTCGGCCTGAGGGGCATCCCCAGCGCGCAATTGCCTTCCGAATCGCGGAGTGGTACATCCAAAGGGTCCGCCCCCCTGGACGCACAACCCGTCAAGGCCCGCCCCGCCACGGTCACCGGGCCCGCGCTCGAGATCCACTCGCCTCCGCAGCTCCGAGGGGTCGGAAAGGCTCGCTTGCGGATCAAGACACTCCAGATCACCGGCTTCAAGTCCTTCGTCGACAAGACCGTGTTCCGCTTCGACGAGGGAATCACCGCGATCGTCGGTCCGAACGGCTGCGGCAAGTCGAACGTGGTCGACGCCATGCGCTGGGCGATGGGCGAGAAGGCCCCTCGACGGCTCCGCGGCAAGGGCATGGAGGACGTCATCTTCGCGGGCGCCGAGGGCCGCGCGCCCGTCGGGATGGCCGAGGTGGTGCTCACCTTCGACAACCGCGACGGGCTCGCGCCGGGCGCCTACGCCAGCTTCAGCGAGATCCAGATCTCACGCCGGCTCTACCGGTCGGGCGAGTCCGAGTACCTGATCAACAAGACGGGCGCACGCCTGCGCGACGTGCTCGACTTCTTCCGCGACACCGGCTTCGGCACGCGCGGCTACACCATCGTGGAGCAGGGCCAGATCGGCGCGATCGTCTCGGCCAAGCCGGACGATCGGCGCCTGCTGATCGAAGAGGCGGCCGGCATCAGCAAGTACAAGGCACGTCGGCAGGAAGCCGAGCGGAAGATGCAGTCGACCGAGCAGAACCTGGTCCGGGTGAACGACGTGCTCGCCGAGATCCGGCGCCAGATCAACGGGATCGAGCGGCAGGCGCGCAAGGCGGCCCGCTACAAGCGACTGCGGAGCGTGGTGCGGGCCCTCGAGCTCTCGCTGGCCCGCGACGAGCGCGCAGACCTGCTCGCTGCCGCGGGCGAGGCGAGCCGGACGCTGGCCGGCCTGCGCGACGGCATCACCGGCCTCGAGACCCGGCTCGCGGAGCACGACGCCGGCCTCGAGCAGCAACGGCTCTCGCTCGCCGAGCGCGAGCAGGTGCTGAACCAGGGCAGCGAGGCACTCTACGCCGTCCGGGGTCGGATCAAGGAGCTCGAGGGTCGCAGCGAGTTCGAGCGTCGCGAGCGCGAGTCGCTGCTGGCGGCCAACGAGCGGCGTCGTGGCGAACTGGCCGAGCTCTCGGATCAGCTCGAGCGCGCGCTCGAGCAGGGTCGCGAGAACGAACAGGCCTCCGAGGCCCTGGCGCGCACCCTGGCCGAGGAGGATGCCGCGATCGCCCAGGCGGAGGGCGAGGTCCGGTCGGCGGGCGCGGCCTTGCGCGACCTCGAGACCGAGCGGGAAGCGTCGAACCGCGGCATGGTCGATGTCCTGACCCGGATCGCACGCATCGAGGACCGCGAGGCCGCGCTCGATGACCGGCGCGCCGAGATCGACCAACGGCTTCGCAGCAGCGACGAGGCGATCGAGGCGCAGCAGTCCGAGGCCCAGCAGGCGGCGACACAGCAGGATCATCTCGAAGACGGACTCCGCAACCTGCTCTCGGAGCGCGACCGGCTGATGCAGGCGCTGCGCGAGGCGCTCGAACGTCACGAGCGATGCGGGGAGGACGAGCGCGATTCGGTCTCGGCACTGCGGGAGGTCTCGGCCGAGCACGAGTCGCGTCGGGCTCGTCTCGATTCGTTGCGCGAGGTGGTCGAAGCGCACGAGGACGTCGGCGCCGGTGTCCGCCACCTGCTCGAGCAACCCGATGCCGCGGGCGCCGGGCTCCTCGGGATCGTGCGCGAGGTGATCGAGGCCGATCAGGAGATCGAGCTGGCCGTCGAGGCGGTGCTGGCGGAACGCGCGGAGGCCATCGTGGCGCGCGACGCCCCGGCGGCGCTCGGCGCACTCGAGGCGCTGCGGGGGGCGAAGGCCGGCCGCGCAACGCTCTTCCTCGAGCCTCCCGCCGAAGTGGTCGACGGCGGCCTGGTTCCGATGGGGCAGCCTCTCCTCGATCGGGTCAGGGCGCGCGAGGGGTTCGAGGGCGTGGCCCGCGCGCTGCTCGGCTCGGTTCAGCTCGTCGACGATCTCGACGAGGTGATGCGGATCTACGGCCGCGGTCGCATCCCCGCCACCTTCGTCACGCCGCGCGGCGAACTGATGACCCCGTCGGGATTCCTCTCGGGCGGCGGAGACTCGGCCGGAACGGGCCTGCTCGCTCGCATGCGCGAGGTGCGCGAGCTCGAGAGCCAGGTCAAGACCCTCGGCGCGCGGGTCGCGGAGGCCGAAGCGGCCCATCGCCAGGCCCGCACCGCCTTCGAGACGGCTCGCGAAGAGGTCGAGAATCTCCGCAACCGCCACCACACGGCGGCTCTCGCCGTGGCCAATCACGAGAAGGATCTCGAGCGGACACGCGAGCGCATGAAGGCCATCGGTGAGGTTCGCACCCGCGAGTCCGAGGAGCGCTCGAGCATGCTCTCGGAGAACGAGGGACTCGCGGCCGAGCGGGATCAGCTCGCCATCGACCTCGAGGCCGCACGCTCGGATCGTGCGGCTCGCGAACGGGCCCTCGAAGGCCTCGAGCTCCGCCTCGGTTCGGCCGCTCGCGAGCTGGCCCGGCGCGAGGCGTCCCTCGGCGACCTGCGGGTCGAGCACGCCGCCCGGGTCGAGAAGCGCGACCGCCTCGCCGAGGCGGCCCAGCGCGCCCAGCAGCAGATGAGCGAGACGCGCGAGTGGATGTCGCGGCGCGAGACCGAGATCGCGGAAGCCGATGCGCGCCGTCAGGAGCTGGCCGAGTCGGTCGCCGAGCGCGAACGCGAGCTCGCCGCCGAGCTGCAGCGCGAGGAAGAGGCGCGGGTCAGCCAGGACGACCGGCGTGACCGCTTCGAACGCGAGGCGGCCTCGGTGCGGGGGCTCGAGGAGGAGGTCCGCGGGCTGCGGAACGAGGTGGGTCGCCAGCGCGAAGCCTTGCAACAGGCCGAGCTGGCTGCCCGCGAGCGCGAGCTCAAGCTCGAGCATCTCGACAGCTCGGTGCGGGAGCGATGGGGGGTCGACCTCGCCAGCTGGACTCCCGATGCCACCGATCGCGTCGTGGCCGGCGGCGCGGAAGGCGACGAGAGCGATTCGGGCAGTGATTCGGAGGAAGGCGCCGAGCACGGCGAGGCGCTCGACCTGATGTCGCTTCCGCGCGACGAGCGGACGGAGCGCCTGCGCGTCGAGCGCGGACGGCTCGAGGCGCTCGGTGAGGTGAACCTCGGCGCCATCGAGGAGCACGACGAGCTCCGCGAGCGGTTCCGATTCCTCGGCGAGCAGAAGGAGGACCTCGAGAAGACCCTCGCGTCACTCCGGGAGGCGATCCAGAAGATCAACCGTACGAGCCGCAAACGCTTCAAGGAGGCCTTCGAGGCGGTGGCGTCGCGCTTCGCCGAGATCTTCCCCCGGCTCTTCAACGGCGGGAAGGCGAGCCTCGAGCTCACCGATTCGGACGACGTCCTCGAAGCGGGTGGCGAGATCATGGCGATGCCGCCGGGCAAGCGGCTCCAGAACGTGAACCTGCTCTCGGGCGGCGAGAAGACCCTGACCG
>CAYYUT010000352.1:2559-4470 GCA_964474935.1 uncultured Spirochaetales bacterium | reverse complement strand
CCCGCTGCTGCTGCCCGCCGGACAGCTCGGCCGAAGAGTGCGTCTCGCGCTCCGAGAGCCCCACGGCTGCGAGCGCCCGGGAAGCCGCCGCCCTCCGCTCCGCCCGACCCACGCCCCGGTACATGAGCGGGAGCTCGATGTTCTCGATCGCGCTCGTGCGCCGAAGGAGGTTGAAGCCCTGGAACACGAAGCCCAGGCAGTTGCGGCGGAGGAGGGCGCGCTGCCGCGCGTTCGACCGCCCGATCTCGATCCCCCGAAAGACGAACGAGCCGGTGGTGGGGACGTCGAGGCAACCGATGACGTTCATGCAGGTCGACTTACCGGAGCCGCTCGGACCCATCACCGCCACGAAGTCCCCCTGCTCGATGTCGAGATCGATCCCGTCCAGCGCTCGGACCTCGGCGCTCCCCCGCCCGTAGACCTTGGAGATCCCGCGCAGCCTGATCAGGGGGCGGCCGTCGGATCCTCGGTTCGGGTTCATCGCTGCTCCTCCGCGTCGACGATGAGCTTCGCGTGGAGGTCGAGATCCCCCGACCGGACCTCGGTCCACAGCCCGTCCGTCAGACCGAGCTGGACGACGACTCGGACCAGGCGGTCCTCGGTGGCGATCCACACGGCGTCGCCTTCGCGGCCGATCTCGATCTGCGCTTCGGTCGGGGCGTATCGCAGCGCGACGTTGGGGACCTGAAGCACGTCCTCTCGTCGCGCCGTCACGACTCCGGCCAGCGCCGTCATGCCGGGCCGCAGCGCCCCGTCGGGGTTGTCGACTGCGAGCAGGGTCTCGTAGGTCACGACCCCCTGGATCGTCTGGGGGGCGAGGCGGATCGAAGAGATACGTGCCCCGAACTCTCGATCTGGGAACGCGTCGACGGTGAAGCTCGCTGCCTGCCCGAGCGCGACCCCGCCGACGTCCGCCTCGTCGATGTCGAGGTGCAGCTGCATCCGGGTCAGGTCTTCGGCGAGAACGAAGAAGACCGGGGTCTGGAAGTTCGCGACGACGGTCTGCCCGGCGTCCACGCGTCGGGCGATGACGATCCCGGATATGGGCGCGCGGATTTCGGCCTTGGCCAGCCGGGTCCGGTCGGCGGCGAGGGTCGCCCGCTTCACCTCGACCTGGGCGCGCGCGTTCTTCAGATTGGCCCCCGCTCGCATCGATCCGAATCGGGCGGCGTCGTACTCCTGCTGGGAGATGCCGTCGCGCTCGAAGAGCGCGCGCTGGCGGGCGAGGTACAGCCGCTTCTCGGCTCTGGTGACCTTGGCCTCTTCGAGCGCGGCCTCAGAGGCGAGCAGCGCGGCGCGCGACAGTCGAACTTGCGCCAGCAGCGGCTCGGGGTCGATCTCGGCCAAGAGCTGGCCCGCCTCCACCCGATCGTTGAAGTCGGCGTGAACCGTCGTGACGAGCCCGGACACCTCGCTGCCCACCTCGATCTGGTTGACCGGCGCGAGGGTCCCGGGCGCGGCGATGCTCGCCACCAGATCACCTCGGCGCGGGCTCATCGTGACGTACTGGGTTCGCGGCCCTCGGATGGGTGTCATCGCGAGCGCGATGGCCACCGCGACGCCGAGGAGGCCGAGCGCCACCAGCAGCCGCCCGCGCCTCGGTTTCGCTTCGACAGTCTCGAAATCTTCGGCCCAGGTCATGTCGAGCTCCGGTTTCATTGCGTCCGTCGAGTTCATGGTGACTCCTTTCGTCTCCCCGGGGGTCAGTTACCCGGGATGCGCAGCTCGAGCTGCGCGCGGACGGCCACGTTGGAGTCGATGGTCAGCTCGCCGAGCTCGGTCTCATTGCCTTCGAAGAGGAACTCGCCGCGCCGGTAGAAGGGCAGGCCCACCTGCAGGGACAGCCACAGCGACGAAACCAAGCGCACGGAGGCCACCGGGCCGGCCTCGCCGCGAGAGTAGGCGAGGCTG
>CAYYUT010000352.1:0-2549 GCA_964474935.1 uncultured Spirochaetales bacterium | reverse complement strand
GCCCCCGGCCCGGCCCCGCCGCTTCTCTTGCCTTGGCGGTCTATGCTGGCCCCCTCACTGGCGGCGCCGCTGCCGACGCCCGCCTCTACCGGAACCGAGGTCAGCGCGTAGAGCTGACCCCGGATCGAGGCCGACAGACCGAGCTCGAAGCGGTCGGGCGGCTGCCACACGAGCGAACCGCGCATCGGCAGCAGCGCAACCAGGCGCAGGTCGTCCGTGATCCCCCAGCGGAGGAGGATGGCCGGCAGGGGGCGCGGTACGCCGAACTGGGTGCTCACGAGCGCGCCGCCGCCCAGCGTGAACCGCGGCGAGAAGGCGTACGACGCGAGCGCGACCCCTTCGACCCGGACGTGGTCCCCGTCGACGTCGACGAAGTCGCCGGAGAGCTTCGGCGCCACGCTGAACGTCAGCCCCCACTTCTCGCTGAGCCGATAGTCGAGGAGCAGCGAGACCGAGACCGCGTGCAGCTCGCCGGTGTCGGACGCGAAGCTCACCCCCGCCTGGTCGTAGGCCAGAAGCTCGTAGCGCGCGCCGGGCATCAGGACCGTCCGGTTCGAGAGCCGCAGCGGGACATTGAACCCCAAGTCGAAGGTGGTGACCTGGGCTTCCAACCCGGTCGCGGGTTCGCCTGCGAGGCCGTCCGGGGCTTCGACCGAGGAGCTCGGGATCCAGTCGCCGGAGAGCTGGAACACGTTGGCGGTCTGGGCGTGGGCGCTCGAGGCGGAGAGGCCGATGGCGACGAGGGCGATGTTGAAGGTGGTCATGGCTCGGTGGTTCCTTTGCGGGCCAACTTCGAGCGGCGCTCGTCGTTGGCTTCGGTCGACCGCAGGAACCCGCGGGGGACAACGAAAGCTCGGCTGCGAATTGCTGAGAAGTGTTGAGAGGTCGCGCAGAGCGTTGGGGTGGCCGAAACGGGGGCGCTCGTCGCCGCCGGGGTGGCCGGCGCGAGCACGCGGTGCAGGGGCATCGTCTTACTCGCAGGTGCAGCCGGCCGCGGTGCTGAACTGAGCGGCGGCGGGCTCGGGGACGCAGGCCGTGCCAGGAAGGGCCGCTCGAATTTGGTCAGGCCTTCACAGGCCTCGGCCGTCGTCCCCGGCACTTCGTTCATGAGCCAGGGGAACTTGCGCGGCCCGGCCATGTAGATGCGGCTCGGGAAGGGCGCGTCGTAGGCGGCCTCTTCGTCGGCCGGCAGGTCGAACCAGGTCATGGCTTCGATGGCCTCCGAGGCACGGAAGGACTCAGCCTTCATGGCGTAGATCATCCAGTCTCCGAAGTAGTCCTCGTTGACCTGGGCGCTGGTGGGATCGCAGCCGTCGATCATTCAGCGGCCCTCGAGATGCTCAAGGAGCCAGGGGTTGACGACGTCCGGAACACGCTCCGGAATCCAGTGGTCGACACCTTCGAGGACCTCCAGCCGGTACGCGCCAGTTACCAGCGCGTCGGTGGCCTCGACGGGCTCGCGGCACAGCGCGGCGTCGCCATCGCCCCACACCATCAACGTATCGACGGAGACCGCGCCAAGCGGAATCAGCTCGGAGACGAGCTGTCGACCGCGGCAGTTCGCCCGGTACCAGTCGGTGGCGGCGCGTAGGGTGTCACCCGACGCGAACACTTCGACGTATTCGTCCACGACCTCGCAAGGGAAGCCCGGGAACAGCGATCGGAGACGCGCCGCATCGTTGGCCAGCAGCAACTGCTCCGACCCCTCTCTCGTGAGAAACTCGACATACGCCGACGCTTCGTACTGGCAGGCCGAAGGGTCGCCCTGAGCCCCGGCGTAGGGATCAGGGTGCGGGACCGAGAGCGCGGTGAGAGAGAGCAGTCGATCCGGCGCCCTCGCCGCAACGGCCCAAGCAACAACGGCGCCCCAGTCATGGCCCACCAGGTGGAAGTGCTCCCGACCGAGCGCGTCGGCCATGCCGAGAGCGTCGGCGACGAGGAGATCCAGCCGGTAGTCGTCCACGTCCGGCGGCTGTGCGCCCGGCGAGTAGCCCCGCTGGTCGGGGGCGACCGCGAAGTAGCCGGCCTCGGCGAGCACGGGCAGCTGGGCGCGCCACGCGAGCGAGGTCTCTGGATACCCATGGAGGAGCAGCACCAGGTCGCCGTCCTCGGGTCCGGCGACGCGTGCGTCGAAGACGAGCGCACCTACCTGCAGCTGAAACTCGCGCTGCCCGGTGTCCTCCGGCTCTGGGGCGTCCGAGAGCGACTCGGCATCAACACCGGCGTCGTGCGTGCCCGATGCCTCGGCGTCGTCGCTCGTTCCATCGTTGCAGGACGAAAGAGCGACACCGGCGAGCAGAGCGGAAACAAAGAGGAGGTGCTTCATGATGGGTCTCCGTTGGGCGATACGTTCGTCTCAGTCACACGTACCGACGGCGGCGGTGCTGAGCTGCGAGGACCCCTGCTCGGACAAGCTGGCCGAGCCCTCGAAGGAGAAGGGCCGAGGCAAGCGCCGCCTTCGACCTCGATGGTCAACTTCGCCGGCGGCGCGGTCGATGGACTCATGGAATTGTTTTCCTGCCGGCTGGTGTCCCCCTCGTCAGTCGCAT
>CAYYUT010000351.1:0-4481 GCA_964474935.1 uncultured Spirochaetales bacterium | reverse complement strand
GGCCCGTTGGGGGATCGCTCCCCGCTGCCCTTTCCCTGGATCGTCTCGCTCCGCACACATCTGCTGGCGCATCCGGTCCCCTCGCTGCTCTCGCTCCTGACGCTGGTGGCGAGCGTGGCGCTGGCCTGTGGGGTCGAGATGACCTCTCGGAGCGTGGCCAGCGCTCTTCGGAGCAACGTGGAGCGGGCGCTCGGGGACGCGGTGCTCGAGGTCTCTGCAGGAGACGCCGGAGTCCCCGAGCGTTTCCTCGAGCCGCTGCGGGCCGTGCCGGGGGTCGCCTCGGCATCGCCGTTGATCGCCGAGAGCTTCGAGCTCGCGAGCGGGCCGGGGCAGGGTGAGGCGCTCCGAGTCTACGGAGTCGATCTCCTCTATGAAGACGAGGTCCGGGAGTTCCGGCTGACTCGGGAGGGCGGCGCCATGCGCGATCCGCTCCGCGTGATCGCCAACCCGCGGAGCGTACTGATCACCCGGGCTCTGGCGGAACGCTACGGGCTCGGCGAAGGCGACCACCTTCCCGTCCACACGATGGAGGGAACGAAGGCGCTGGTGGTGGCCGGAATGCTCGAGGGGAATCTGGCCGGGGCCTTCGCTGGGCAGCTCGCCCTGATGGACGTCTTCTCGCTGCAGGAGCTGCTCGGCCGCGACGGCCGATTCGACCGGATCGACATCGCGGTGGTCGACGCTGCGAGCCGCGCCGATGTCGAGCGGCGCGTCCGCGACGCGATCGGCGACGCGGGGAGCGTCCGGGACGCCGGCCTGCGTGCGAGCTACTCGGACTCGATCATTGCCACCCTCGATCTCGCCGTGTGGCTCATCACGGTGATGGGGTGTCTCTTCGGGCTGGTCTGCACCTACACGAGCACGTCCGTTTCGGTGGATCGCAGGCTTCGTGATCTCGCCCTGCTCCGCGCGGCCGGTATGGAGATCGATTCCGTCAGCCGCACGGTGGTCGCCGAGGCCGTCGTGCTCGGTTGTGTCGGAAGCCTGTTGGGGATCGCCTTCGCGGCCGCGACGGCGGACGAGTTCGCCCGCACGTTCTCGGCCGCCTCGGCCTACCTGCAGCACATCGAGCTCCCGCCGGCCGCGGCCGATGCACAGACCCTGCTCATCGGGTTTGCCGTGGGGCTGGTCGTCGCCGTGCCGTCCGGCGTCGTGGGAGCGCTGCGTGCGCGGCGGCAGTCGCCGATGCTCGCGCTCCGCGTCCGCCGTGGCGGCGAAGCGCCCGGAGGGTCGATCCGTCCGTGGACGAACCGGCTGGCCGCGGCGTCGATCGTCGGGGCCGTCCTCGTGCTCGCATGGAGCCTCGTTCCGCCCTGGCAGCGGCTCCTCGGGTCGATCGCGCTCGTCGCGATCGCGATCGGTCCCCTCGGCGCACGGCTCATCGGCGGGCTCCGGGGCCGCACGGCAGAGTTCCTGGACCGGCTCGTTCCCCGGATCGGGTGCCTCCTGGCGGTTCATCTCGGACGTCAGCCGAGAGAGACGAGCGCGGCGATCGCGATCTGGTGCGTCGCGTCCGGAACCCTCGTCGCCTCGTTCTCGGCCCTGCATGATCTCACCGAGACGATCGACGACTACTGGGTCGGGTTGAACGGTCGCGACGCGATCATGCTCTTCGCGGAGGATCCGCTCGTCGCCCGCGACCGCCATCCCGTCTCGGCCGACACCTGGGCGCTCGTGGCCGCGACTCCCGGCGTGGCCGACACGGCGCCCTACTTCGATCTCACCACCATGATCGAGGGGGAGGACGTCCCGCTGGTCTCCCTATCGATCGATGCCCTGGTGGAGCACTCGGCGGGAGCGCGTTCCATTTCGTCGAGGCCCGAGGAGTCGATCGCAGCCCTTCGCAGGGGCGAGCTCCTGATGAATCGCGCATTCGCACGACGCTTCGGGCGTTCCGTGGGCGACCGCCTGCGGGTCGCCACCGACCGGGGCGTGCGGGAGTTCCGGATCGGCGGGTGGGGCAGGGGCTACGCCGGTCGCGCTGGAGTGCTCCAGATGGAGACCTCCCATCTCCTCCGCTGGTTCGACGCGCGCGGTGCCGACCAGCTCGCGTTCTGGGTCGAGGGCGATCGCGACGCCGTCCTGCGCGACATCGCGGCCCGTGCCGGCCAGCCTCTCTTCTTCCGCTACGACCATCTGTTCCGTGAGCACACGGCCCTGGTGGTGCGGCAGTTCAACGATCTGCTGATCGTCCCGGTGGCCCTGATCTCACTACTCGCCGGGGTGGCGCTGATGAGCTTCCTCGTGAGCAGCGTCATGTCGGGGCAGCGCGATCTCGCCACGCTGAGGGTTGCGGGCGGTAGCCGAAGCCATGTCTTCGCCCTGGTCGCCGCGAGCGGGCTGATCGTCGCGACCACGGGTGCCGGGAGCGGCATCGCCTTCGGGATGCTCTGGGGGCGAACGCTCGCCGAGGCATTCGCCGTCACGCTCGGATACGACGTGATCCACCACGGCGATCCGTTGCTCGCGTTCTGGGCGGGAGCAGCGGCCGCCGCAGTCGCCGTTGGGACGAGCTGCGCCGCGGCCGGGCTCTCGCGGGATGTCGGTGTCCGAGATCTATCGACCCCAGGCTGAGCTGGCACGGGGTGCCAGGGCGTCAGCAGGACGGTGCGAGCGCTGCGAACACGGAGACGATCAGGATCAGGACTCGAAAGGCACGGGTTGAGTTCGTCATGCGAGCAACCTATCAGAAGACGTCGCGGGCGACGCCGTGTCGTGCGGGTCTTGAAGAAGCTTTGAGGTTCGAGACGCAACCGGCCGGGGCTCGGAGCACCGCAGCGCCGAGGTTCGCGAAGCCGTTGCGGAAGGCCACGCGTCGGTGGTCTCGACGCATACGCGGGACGTTCCTCGCGCTCGCGATCGCAGGGGTGCCGATTCCCGCGAGCCCGGGCGACGAGGCCGAAAGGGTGAGGAAGTCGTCCGAGGGGCGGCTCGACGCGCGACACTTCTCCGCACGGGTGCGTCTCGTACTCGAGTCTTCCGACTACCGCGAGCGCCGCGCGCTCGACATCTGGCGCGACGATCAGAAGGGAACGCGCGAGCGTGTGATGCTCCGATTCCGCGAGCCTCCGGATCTGAGGGGTCTGTCGCTGCTCTATCTCGAGAGCCGCCGGGGGCCGAGCGACTACTTCCTGCATCGCGCCGGCACCGGGCGGGTGCGGAGGATCTCGGCGACGCTCGCCGAAGAAGATCTCTACGGGATCGATCTCGCCCACCTCGGCTTCGCCTTGTCGCGATCGGCGGAGACCCGTGCCAGCCGCCTGCGGAGGATCCGGGTCGACGGGCGCCCGCTCCTCGAGCTCGTCGACCGACCGCTCGCGGAGGGTGCTCCGTTCGATCGAAGAGTGCGCCAGATCGACCCCCAGAGCTGGGCGACCTGGCGGACGGAGCACTGGGTCGACGGAGAGCGGGTACTGCTCGCTCAGACGATCCGAATGCAGCGGATCCACGAGGTCGTCACGCCGATGGAGGTCGTGTTCGAGCGTCCGCGGAGGGGCGCGAAGGTCTCGCTCGTCGTGGAGTCGATCGACTACCGCTCGAAGATCCCGCGTGCCTACTTCTCGACGTTCGCTCTCGTGAAGGAGCGCTAGCCGCGCGCCGCATCCGCTCGGTCAGGCCACGCAGGACACGACACGGAGCGAGCGCGGCCGGCTACGAGCGGCGCTTCCCGGCCCGCTTCTGGTTGATGCGCTTGGCGAGCGGCTTGCCGAGGCGCTCGTCGTCGACGAACTCGGCCAGGGCCTGCAGGGCTTTCTTCGAGTCCATCCGCTCGAACCACTGCCATTCCCCGTCGATCAGGGTGCCCACCACGGGCCCGTCGCACACCTTCTGACAACCGACGCGGGTGACGTCCACGTCGAGGCGGGCGACGAGCTTCCGTAGGCGGTCGTCCCTGGCGAGCTTCTTGCGGCAGTGGCTGCCGTTGCAGACGAGGAGCGTGCGTCGCTTCATACAGGGTCGGCGATACCGTCTCAGTCGCTTCCGAAGCTCTTGCGCATCTTCTTCAGCTCCATCGTGTGGAGCTCTTCCTGGCCGATCATGCCGCGCGCAAACTCTTCCAGGTAGACGGATTCCCCCGCCACCACCGCGAGCAGCTCCTTGTACAGACCGAGCGCCTTCACCTCGTGCTGATAGCTCTCGTCGATGATGGCGTGCACGTCGTGCATGTGGCTCTCCTCGAGCGGCCCGACCTTCAAGCTGGGGTGGCCGCCGAGCCCGGTGATGATTTCGCCCGCCGCCTGGGCGTGCGTGAGCGACTCCGAGGCCTGGGCCTTCATGAAGTCGACGAGCGGCATGCGGTGGGGGCCGGTGATCATCAGGGCGTAGTGGGTGTAGCGGACCACGCCGGCCAGCTCGGAGGCCATGATCTCATCGAGGATCTGGATCGCTTTTTCGTGAGTGGGCTCGGTCATCGAGGCTCCTTTCCTTGGCCTGGGGACTATTCCGCCGGGGGAAATCGATCTTGTTCAGATGTTGTCTTA
>CAYYUT010000350.1:0-4504 GCA_964474935.1 uncultured Spirochaetales bacterium | reverse complement strand
AGGATGCTCTTCAGCGGCTTGCCGAGCCCCGATGCGCCCTCGCCCTTGAAGGGGATCTCGTAGTGCTCGCCCTTGTACTCGAGGGGTTCCTTCCGTTCGAGGATCCGACGGATGATCGTGATGTACTCGCGCGTCCGGGTGAGCGGCTTGCCGTAGGCGACCCCGTGCCAGCCCTCCACCACCTGGGGTCCGGAGGGTCCGATACCGAGCAGGAATCGGCCCCCGGAGAGCGAATCGAGCGTCATGGCCGTCATCGCCGCCATGGCCGGCGTGCGGGCCGGAATCTGCATGATGGCGGTGCCGAGCTTGATCGTGGAGGTGGGGGCACCGATCCACGACAGGGGAACCACGGCGTCGGAGCCGTAGGCCTCGGCGGTCCAGACCGAGTTGAAGCCGAGACGTTCGACCTCCTGGAAGAGCTCGAGGTCGAGCTTCATGCTGCTGCCCGAGTAGCCAGCGGTGAGTCCGAGCTTCATGATTCCTCCGGGGCGCGAGGTCGGCGTTCGCCGGGAGCCTACGCCTCCACGGGCGTCGCGTCGAGCGGGAGCTCGACGACGAAGGTGGCTCCCTCGCCGAGCTCGGAGTGCACGAACATGCGGCCCCCGTGCCGTTCGACGATCTGGTGCGACATCGACAAGCCGAGGCCCGTCCCCTGCCCCACCGGCTTGGTCGTGAAGAAGGGATCGAAGATCCGGCTCTGCACGTCCGGGGCGATGCCGGGCCCGTCGTCCTCGACCTCGATCCGCACGCCGAGCCGGGCGGGACGCGTCGAGATCCGGATCGTGCCGCCCTCGGCACCGAGCGCGTCACAGGCGTTCATCAGCAGGTTCAGGAAGACCTGGTTGAGCTGTCCCGGGTTGCAGCGCACCGACGGGATCTCGGTGAACTCGCGCTTCACGAGCACACCGTCCTTGAGACGCGGCTCCATCAGGCCGAGCGTTCGCTCGATCTCCTCGTTGAGGTCCACCTCCTGCGCGTCGGCGTGGTCCATGCGCGAGAAGGTCTTGAGGTCCTGGACGATCTGCTTCACCCGCTCGGTGCCCTCCCGGCTCCGGCCGAGAAGCTTGTCGATCGCCTGCTGGGCGCGCTCGGCCTGGGGACTCCCCGGCTCGGCCGCCACGAGCTTGCCCACGAACTCCTGCATCAGTTGGAGATTCGCGTGCACGAAGCCGATCGGGTTGTTGAGCTCGTGGGCGACGCCGGCGACGAGCTGGCCGAGCGACTTCATCTTCTCGGCCTGGACGAGCTGGTCCTGGGTCTCGCGAAGCTCGCGCGTCCGCTCCTCGACCCTCGCTTCGAGCGTCTCGTTCAGCTTGGCGATCTCGTCGTAGGCCTTGGCGTTCTCGATGGCGATGGCGCTCTGGTTGGCGAGCGTGCGCACGAGCTGACGGTCCTCGGGGAGCAGACGCTCTCCGGTGATCTTGCGACCGACGGCGATCACCCCGAGCAGGTCCACGCCGAAGAGGATCGGAACGAGGAGCTCGACCTCGAGCGTGTCGAACACGTCGCGGCAGGCCTCGCGGGTCTCCGGGTCGGGCTCGGGGTCGAAGTCGACCCGCGCGAGCTCCTCGCGTCGCATCCACAGGTGCTTCCAGATCGGGTGCGAGGCGGGGATCTCGGTCTCGAGCGACGGCTGGTCCCAGTCTCCGCGCCAGGCGGTGGCGCGCAGCACCCGGTCTTCGTCGTCGAGCAGCAGCACCATCGCCCGCTCCACGCCCATCGTGTCGGTGAGCGCGATCAGGATCCGGTCGCCGATCTCGCGCAGCGAGAGCATCGACACCATCGCCTCGGAGATCTCGCGCACCGCCTGGCGATAGGTGGCGCGGTCGCGGTCGAAGGTGCGGTCGACCACCTGCTGGAGCGAGTTGCGGAGCGGATTGAACATCAGGATCGCCACGAACAGGAAGCCCACCTGGAACCAGGGCGAGCGCGCGTTCAGGTCGAAGCTCACGATCAAGGCGTCCGAGAAGGCGATCAGGAAGGCATAGAGAGCCGTGATGGCGAGGGTGGCGGCGCCGTACACCGCCGACGACTTCGCGACCCCGCGGATGTCGAAGAGCTGTCGCCGGAGGATTCCGTAGGCCACGGCCAACGGGAAGATGAAGAGCCACAGGGTCGCGTAATAGAACGGCAGGGTCGTGCGCAGCAGGTACTGAGCGAGGAGTACGATGATCACCGGGACGAAGCTCACCACGGCACCACCGAGCATCACGTCGGCGCGCGCCTTCACGTCGGGGTCGTGCTCGCGGCGCCTCTCGCGCACCAGCGTTCCAATCGCCACCAGACCGAGGCCCGCGCCGGCGAAGAGCGCGAGACCAGGCGCCAGGGTGGGAGGCAGTCCGACCGGGCGCTCGAGGAAGAAGAGCACGGCGATCACGAGCGCGAGCGCGTAGGGTGCGAGCTGCAGCTGGCGATTGCGCACGATCCAGTGCGGCTCGAAGGGATAGGTGGTGAACAGATGGAAGGCCGTCGCCCCGATCAGCGGCATGTTCACGACGAGCCGCGGATAGGCCCATGGGATCATGTCGCTCTGGACCGTGGTGAACAGCTGGGCCGCCACCGCCGAGCAGAACATCACCAACGCCCAGGCCTCGGCGCGGTCGGGCTTCGAGCGCCACACCGCGGTTCCCACCGTCAGGTAGACGAACCCGACGGCGAGGACTGCGAGCTGGAAGAAGACCGAGACCGGGCCACGCCCGCCTGGCGGTGTGGGCTCGAGGAGCACCTCGCGTCGCGTTCCGTCGGGCTTCTCGATCAGGTAGCGGTTGGTCTCGCCCAGCTCGAGCGAGAAACGTCCCCGGCTGAACCAGCTCATGATCGGTACGTCGTCGAGCGCGAGCAGGCGGTCGCCCGGCTCGACGCCGTGTTCCACGGCCTCGGGTGTCGCCCCCTGGACGACCGCCACCCCGCCGAGGCCCCCCAGATCCAGGGGCCACTCCGGTCGATCCCCGTGCAGATAGTGGCCCGCGAAGTTCAGGACGAGCGCCCACAGGGCCCAGGCCAGGAAGGCGATGGCCGTCCAGCGACGGAAACGGAGCGTGGCGGTCGGATTCATGCGGCTCCCGACACCCGCGGGGAGCCGCGAGTATACCTGGGCGCCGAAGATTCGGCCGACGGCGGGCGGATGGAGCGGCGAGAGCTTCCGGGGTCACCCACTCGGGGCGTTGGGCCGACGCCCCGTCGTCACGATGCGATCGCTCGCGCAACCCGCACCGAGCGCGCCGGCCGAGCGGACGGCGAGGCGTGCCGGTCTCGGCCCGGACCCGGGAACCAGCCTTCCACGGGGCGGGGCGGAGGGGATGGGCCTACTGGAGGCGGGTCTCGAAGAGCAGCAACCCGAGGTCTGCCTCGGGCGCGGCCGATCCGTAGTTGTAGCCGCGGGCGTTCATCGAATGGAGCCCGGCCCGCGCGGTGGTGCCGCTCCGGGCGGCTTCGGCGGCCACGAGCTCCGCGATGGAGGGCAGGCTGCGAGGCGAACGCGCCGGGCAGGCCGCCGCGGACCCGGTGGCGGACGAGTCGGCAGGACCACCGACCCGGGCGACGGGCCCCGGAGCCGCCTCAGGCGCCGCCGTCGTCCGAGCCCCCGTGTCGGCCTCGGACACCCGTTCGGGCGCGAGCGCCAACGAGAGTGTCCCGACCATCACGGCCGACACGACCAGCCCACCGAGAGTTCCCTTCCCGCTCGTCCGGCTCGCCACCACTCACCTCCTCGGGCCCCGTCGCTCGTGCGGCGCCCGAATCCGTGGATCGACCGGGCGCGTGGAGGGCTTGACCCTCGCGACCCGCATCGCGGGTCTCGGGGGCCGTCTCGCGCAGCGACTGCCACCCGCGCACCCATGGGTTGCCGATCGACGCGATTCCGTCCCACACTCGTGGCGTGCAGCTCGTGACCTTCGAGAGATGTTCGGTGGGCGAGACGGCCCATCCCGACCGCCGCGAATGCCCGGACCGGGGCGACCGCTTCGGGGGCGAGCCCCGCGAACGAACGGCCTGCGAGCGCGAGGCGAGCGATCCCCCGGAGCCGGGTCCCCCCGCGGCGCGCCGACTCGGAGCGGTTCTCGTGGAGGGTCCGCACGCCGGCGATGTCGTGGATCTCAATCGCGCCCTGGCTCTGAAGCTCGCCGCCGAGGACGCCGGTGTGCCCGAGGCCGGAGCCGATTCGATCCTCCCGAGCGACATGCTCCGGTTCCTCGCGCACTTCGACCGTTCGATCGGTGCCGCGCGGGCGGCGCTCGACTTCGTGCACGAGGCATCGGGCCGCTACGACCCACCCGATTTCGTGCGGGCGGGCGCCCTCGAGCCGCGTCAGCGCCTGCGCGTCCGGGCTCCGCTCGGACGACCCGGCAAGATCGTGTGCGTCGCGCGCAACTACCCGGCTCACGCGCGCGAGCGCGGTCGGACGCCACCCTCCGAACCCTCGCTCTTCCTCAAGCCCGGCTCTGCCGTCATCGGACCCGGCGACGACATCCTGCTGCCCTCGAGCAGCCACGAGGTCGACTACGAG
>CAYYUT010000349.1:0-4508 GCA_964474935.1 uncultured Spirochaetales bacterium | reverse complement strand
GAGACGTCGGGCCGCCGCACCTGGGGATCGTCGGGCGGGAGCGGACGATGCACGATTCGACTCGTCGAGCCCGTCAACGTGAGGATCTGTTGCGCCATGTCGATGAGGGACGTCTCTCCGGGATTGCCGATGTTCACGGGACCCACGTACTCCGATCCGAGGAGCCGCCAGATCCCCTCGACCAGATCGTCCACGAAGCAGAACGAACGGGTCTGATTGCCGTCTCCGAAGAGCGTCAGGTCTTCGCCGCGAATCGCCTGGCAGAAGAAGTTCGGGATCGCCCGGCCGTCGTCGAGCTGCATCCTCGGGCCGAACGTGTTGAAGATCCGAGCGATCCGCACGTCGACGCCGTGGTGACGATGGTAGGCCATGGTCATCGCTTCGGCGAAACGCTTGGCCTCGTCGTACACCCCTCGGATCCCGACCGGGTTGACGTTGCCCCAGTAGCCCTCGGGCTGCGGGTTCACCTGGGGGTCGCCGTAGCATTCGGAGGTGCTGGCGAGCAGCAACCTCGCCTGCTTCGCCTTGGCGAGGCCGAGCGCCTTGTGGGTGCCGAGCGAGCCGACCTTCAGGATCTGGATCGGGAGCCGCTCGAAATCGGCCGGGCTCGCCGGGGACGCGAAGTGCAGGATCGCGTCGAGGCGGCCGGCCACGTAGAGGAAGTTCGTGACGTCGTAGTGCTCGAAGGTGAATCGCGGATGGCCGAGGAGCGGCTGGATGTTCGCGATGCTCCCGGTGAGGAGGTTGTCGTAGGCGAGCACCTCGTAGCCTTCGGCCAGGAGCCGGTCGCAGAGGTGCGAGCCGATGAAGCCGGCCCCACCGGTCACGAGCACCCGCTTCGGCGTCACGAGGGACGTTCCTCGGCGAGAACCCAGGTCGGGAGTCCCTCCTGCTGCTTGAGCTCGCGCGCCACGGCGTCGGCCTCGTCGCGCGTCGCCACCTGGCCGACCCGCACGCGCCAGATCTCCGCGCGACCGGCCTTCGCGACGTAGTCCGGCAGACCTCTGGCTCGGAGCCGCGCGGCGAGGCCTTCCGCCGGGGCGGCTTCGCGGAATGCGCCCACCTGGACCGCGAATCCTCGCCGGACGGCCGCCACGCGCGGCCTCGACCGGGGTTCGTCCGGGGCGGCGCGCGGAGACGGCGCCTCCCGGGCGTCGGCGACGGGACGGCCTGCGTCACCCGCCTCCGAGCCCGGGGCCGCGCCGATGTCTCCGGCGTCGCGCGGGCCGTCGACCCCGATCACCGTCTCTCCGACGCCCGCCTCGCCGGCCGACGCCGAGTCGCCCGCAGCCGGCCCCGCCGCCACGTTCGCGAGCGGGTGCGATTCGGTCTCGCCGCGCAGATGTCCCAGCACCAGGTCGGGCTCTTCGTAGGTAGTCCCGACCAGCAGGCCGAGCGCGAACCCCACGGTGGTCAGGAAGACCAGCCCGACCAGGGTACCGAGCAGTCCGGACGGAGAGCGCCGCCTTCGTTCCGCGGACGTCACATCTGCTCCGGTGCGGTGATGCCGAGGAGTCCGAGCCCGTTCGCGAGCACCACCCGCACGGCCCGGGCCAGTCCGAGACGCGCCCCCGTCAGCCCCGCATCCTCCGACAGGATGCGGTGGCGCTGGCCGTCCTGGAGGTACGGGTTCCAGAGACCCGCGACGTCGCGCAGGTAATAGGCGACGTGGTGGGGCTCGCGCGCGTCGGCCGCGCGGGCGACCACCTCGGGCAGCTCGCCCAGCTTCTTGATGAGCTCGATCTCTTCCTCCAGATCGAGCCGCGAGGCGTCGAAGTCCCGCGGGCCCGGCAGACGGACCCCGTCGGCTGCGGCCTTGCGTTCGACGCCGCAGGTCCGTGCGTGGGCATACTGCACGTAGTAGGCGGGGTTCTTCTTCCAATCGGTCTCCTTGGCGAGATCGAGATCGAAGTCGAGGTGGCCCTCCGCTTTGCGCTGCACCATGAAGAATCGGAACACGTCCGGCCCGACGTCGTCGATCAGCTCTTCGATCGTGACGTAGTTGGCGCGCCGGGTCGATTGCTTCACCTGCTGACCGCCGCTCGAGAGCGTCACGAACTGGTGCATCACGAGCTCGATGCGCTCGGCGTCGCATCCCAGGGCCGCCGCCGCCTGCCGCACGAAGGGGAACTGCTCGATGTGGTCGGCCCCCTGGATGTCGATGACTCGTTCGAAGCCGCGCCGGAACTTCTCGCGATGGTAGGCGATGTCCGGGAGCAGGTAGGTGGGCTCGCCCGTCCGTTTGACGAGCACGCGGTCGCGATCGAGACCGAACGAGGTCGCGCGCAGCCAGACGGCCCCTTCGTCCTCGTACACCAGGCCCTGCTCGCGGAGGTCGCGGATCGCCTCGTCGAGCTTGCCCTCTTCGTAGAGCGACTTTTCGTTGAAGAAGACGTCCACCTCGACGCCGAGCGCTTCGAGGCAGGTGCGGATCTCGGCGAAGATGCAGGTCTCGGCCTCGTGACGGAAGCGATCTTCGGTGTCGTCGTCGGCCCATGTCTCGCCGTGCTCGTCGCGGATCCGGGCCGCGATGTCCGACACATAGGCGCCGCGATAGCCGTCGCGCGGGAAGCGGACGGGCAGACCGTCGACCGAGGGCGGCCAGTCGGCCTCGGGCGCGTCGAAGGCCTCGGGCGGCGGCGGAGCGGCGAGTCCGAGCTGCTCGAGGTAGCGGGCGCGGACCGATTGTCCGAGCACCCGCATCTGGCGCCCCCCGTTGTTGAAGTAGTACTCGCGGGTCACCTCGGCACCACCCGCGTCGAGGAGCCTCGCCAGCGAGTCGCCCAGCACCGCCTGGCGCCCGTGCCCGAGCGTGAGGGGACCCGTGGGATTGGCCGACACGAACTCGATCTGGACCCGCTCGCGCGTGGACCGGATGCGACGGCCGAAACCGGTCCCGGCCTCGAGGATGCTCGCCAACAGATCCTGCCACCGCGATTCGGCCAGCCAGAGATTCACGAAGCCCGGCCCCGCGACCTCGGCGCGCGCGACCAGTCCGCCCGCATCCCCGAGTGCTTCGACGAGCTGCTCGGCGATCGCGCGCGGAGGCCGACGCAGCGTCTTCGCGAGGAGCATCGCGGCGTTGCAGGCGAAGTCTCCGTGGTCGCTCTGACGCGGCACCTCGAGCGTGAAGGGCGGTGCCGCGGCGCGCGCCTCGCCCGAGACGTTCGCGTCTTCGAGCAGGCGGCCGACGGCCCGCTCGAGTTCGGCTTGGAGACGGTCCTTCATGTCGCCGGAGAATCGGTTGCAGACGTCAATTCGTCAAGGATTCCGAGGATTTCGCCGGCCAATCCGCCTCGCACCGGGTGTCCTCTCGCCCGAGCTCTCGGGAATCCGCACCACGATGTCACCCGGACGTCCCAGACCGAGCTCCTCGCGCACGGCGCGTTCGAGGGCGAAGGGGTCGCCCCCGAGCGCCGCGCTCTGCATCTCGAGATGCCGAATCCTCGCCTCGAGCGCCGCCACGCGTCGCTGGGAGGACGAGAGCTCCTCCTGCAGGCGATACCAGCCCCGAAGGCCCGTGTCGCGATCGAGCCAGGCCCACAGCACGGCCGCCAGCAGGCAGGCCGGCACCACCCAGACCGATCGCGGCCAACCCCGTGTGGGACGGCTGCGGCGCTTGCGACGTCGCGCGCGGGGCGGCGGGGGCGATGTGTCGGGCGAATCGCGGCGGGACACGGCGGCCCGAAGCTAACGAATCACGAGCCCGATTCGAGCAGGGCCTCGATCCGATCGGCATAGACCGGGTCGTCCCACTCCCTCGGACCGATGAATCGCTCGACCACCCGGCCATCGGGAGCGATCAGATAGGTCTCGGGGAACTGGAACGATTGATACCGCTCGGCCACCCGCTGCTCGGTATCCATCAGGATGGGGAAGCTCAGCTCGAGCCGATCGCGGAACTCGCGGACCGGCTCCGGCCCCTGGTCGACCGACACGGCCAGCATCTCGAAGGCATTGCCCTGCTGGGAGCGGTACAACCGCTCCATCGCGGGCATCTCGGCCTCGCACGGCTTGCACCAGGTGGCCCAGAAGTTGAGGAAGACCACCTTGCCCGCGAGATCGACCAGCTCGATACGCCGGTCGCCGTCGAGCGTGGGAAGCGCGAAATTCGGAGCGCGGACGCCACGACCCACCGGATCGGAGCCCGGCTCCGAGAACAGGAGCACGGCGGCGACGGCGGCGGCGATCGCGACGGCCAGAGCGATCTGGCCGATCGACCTCAGCTCGCCGACTCCTCCGTCGCCTTGCGCGACGACTTCTTGCGGGAGCCCGCGGTCGGCGTGGCCCCCGGGCCGGCCTCGACCAGCTCGATGATCGAGAGCGGAGCCGCGTCCCCGACGCGACGCCCCACCTTGAGCACGCGCGTGTAGCCACCCGGCCGCTCGCGGAAGCGCTCCGCGAGCTCGTCGAACAGCTTCGCGGTCACCTCCTTGCTGCGAATCACGCGGAGCGCCTGGCGCCGAGCGTGCAGATCACCGCGCTTGCCGAGGGTGATCATGCGATCG
>CAYYUT010000348.1:0-4519 GCA_964474935.1 uncultured Spirochaetales bacterium | reverse complement strand
TGCCTCGGTATGAGGCGCGTTCGCGATGAGACGGATCCCCTCCTCGGGCCCGAGCGCCATGAGGGCCGAGCTCAGCGCATCGGCGCGTGTGGCCGAGCGCGCGATCACGGTGGCCTCGACATCGCGGACGAGAGGCTCTCCGCTCCGAGGGTCGATGGCGGGTGCCCGGCGACGCTCCCCGATCTCGCTCCAGTGGACGAGGCTCCGCGCCACCGAGACGGACTCGTTCTCGAGGGCCACGACGCCCGCGGTGCCGCCCTCTCCGTCGGTGAGGGCGACCCGCCAGACGGTGTCGTCGGGCGGCCGGCCGAACGCCCGCACGCTGCTTCCCCCGAAGCCCAGCAGGGCCGCACGCACCCCATGGCGACGCAGCAGCGGCACCAGGCGGTCGAGCGCGTAGCCCCGCGCGACCGGGCCCAGGTCGACCGACATGCCGGCGCGGGGCAGATCGACGACCCCGTTCGGATCGACCCGGATCTGCGAGGACCCGACCCGCGCCCGTGCCTGCGCGAGCGCTTGCGACGACGGAGCCTCGCCCCGCTCGCTCGCCGACCTCCAGAGCACGATCAGGGGACCGACCGTCACGTCGAAGGCGCCCTCCGTCTCGGCCGAGAGGGCCACCGAACGTGCGAGCAGATCACCGAGCTCCGGGGCGACGCGCTGGGGACCCGCTCCGGCCCGGCGGTTCAGGTGGCTGGCGTCACTGGCGCCGTCTCCGCTGGCGAGGATCTTCTCGAGACGCCCGACCAGGCCGAACGCCGCATCGAGCGCTTCCCGGGCCATCTCCTCGTCGCGAGCGACCACCCGGATCTCGAGCGTGGTGCCCATGGCGCGCCGGGCGTCCGACACGACGCGGGAGGTCGACGCTTCGGACGCGTGCGCCGGCACGATTGCCGCGAGGAGTGCGGCCACGGCGATGACCCGGAACCACGTCACGTGGCGCGATCAGGGTCGAGCCATTGCGCTCGGGGGTGCGTCGAGCGCCTGGGCCCGACCGTCGAGCCCGTCGGGCACCGGCAGCTCGAGATGGCGGGCCAGGGTGGGCCCGATGTCGACCGTCAGGACGGGGTCGAGCACCCGGCCCGGCTTGACGCCGGGACCTGCGAACACGAGCGGCACGTGCCGATCGTAGTCGTGGGGACTCCCGTGGGTGGTGCCGGTGGGCCAGGCCGTGATCAGGCAGCCGCGCTCCGGCTCGATCACGAAGTCGCCGCCATAGCGCGGGTTGTACGAGGCCCGATAGACGGGCGCCAGCGGCTCGGGACCGTCGCCGGCCGCGATCTCGGCCGCGGTCCAGACCCGTGCGATCGCCGGGTGCTGCTCCAGGAATTCGCGCGCCGCCGCGACCAGCGCCTCGGGCTCGACCCCGCGCTCGGCGAGGAGCGCCCGGTCCAAGGTGAAGCGATAGCCGGCGCGATCGAACCAGGTTCCCTCGGTCGCTCCGAATCGGGCGTCGAGCGCGAGATCGAGACCCACGAGCAGGCCGCGCGCGTCGATCCGGGGCTGCGTCGAGGGGCACAGGTTGCGATCGGTCTCCGCCAGCCACTCGGGGAGCGGGAGCACGCCGTGGTCCGAGGTCAGGACGATCCAGAGCGGCGCCCCGCCGAGCGAGGCTTCGAGCTCCTCGAGGAAGCGGCCGAGCCCGAGATCGAGCCGCTCGAGGTTGGCGTGCATCTCCTGACTCTCGGGGCCCCAGAGATGGCCCACGTTGTCGGTCCCCGAGAGCGAGAGCGCCAGCAGATCGGTGGCCGGTCCCCGGCCGAGCTCTTCCACCTCGAGCAGCAGCCGAGCGAGCTCGAGGACCGCCTGATCCACGAAGGGAGTCCGGTACACGCGGTCGAGCGACCCCTTCACTTCGGCTCCTCGGATCGGATGGGGACTCGTGCGGCTGAGCCGATCGGACTCGGCCGGGTAGTCATCGTCCCGCATCCCGCCCACCTTGGGGTGCGCCCAGGTCTCGGGCACCCGCGCCAGGAAGCCGTCGCGCAGCCGGTCCGTTCCGTTGAAGGCGAGAAGCCAGCTCGGGAGCGCCGAGGCATAGCGTCGGCTCGTGGTGAAGCCGCCCTCCTCGTCGACGAGGAGCCAGAAGACTCCGGTGGGCTGCTGCCCGGCGAGCATGATCGCGGCGCGGTCCTTGCCCGACAGGGAGTAGACTCGGGTCTCGGGCTCGACCTCCTGCATCCAGTCGCCGAGGGTCGAGGCCTCGAAGAAGCGCGACGAGCGACCGTGGTCGGCACCGAAGACCTGCGACTCGGGCGACGGGTCGTCGACGCAGTAGATCTCCTGACCGTTCTCGGAGTCGATGAAGGTGTTGCCGGCGATTCCGGCCGGGCCGGGATGCCGCCCCGAGAGCATCGACGCGTGGCCCGAGCACGTGTCGGTGCTGGCGTGGCCCAGGAAGGCCCGTTCGTAGACGCGTCCGTCGCGTGCCAGCCGCCCGAGTCCTCCGGGTCGGCCCTGATCGAGGGCATCGGGAAGGAGCTGGTCGACGGCCACGACGAGCACCAGACCGCCGCCGGCCGCGGGCGCCGGCTCGTCGCCGCCGCGTGAGCAGGCGACCACCAGGGCCACGACCAGGGCCAGCCCACCGGGGAGCGCTCGCCTCATTCCCCCTGACAGCTCGCGCAATGTCCGTACAGCTCGTGGCGATGTCGCAGCACGCGGAACTCGTAGCGATCGGCGATGTCGTTCTGGGCCGACTCGATCATCGCGCACTCGAACTCGATGATCTTGCCGCAGCGGATGCAGACGAGGTGGTCGTGGTGTTGATGCTCGATCTCGTAGCGGGTGACCCCGTCCTCGAAACGACGCTCGATGGCCAACCCGGCGTCGCACAGCAGCTTCATGGTGCGATACACGGTGGTGTAGCCGATGTTCGGATGGTTCTCGCGCACGCGTTGGTGGAGATCCTCGGCGGTGATGTGGCCGCGCACTTCGAGGAAGACCCCGAGGATGGCTTCGCGTTGCTTCGTGCGCTTGAGGTTGTGCTCGTCGAGGTACCGCGCGAGCGCTTCGTGTTCGACATCGTGCGCCATGGATTCCCCGTCCACGATCAGTCAACCTACCTCAGGCGTGCCGCGGGGCCAAACGCTGCGCCACGTCAGAGCCGGCCGAGAACCTCCTCGGCCGCATATGCGACGTCGTCGTCGGAATCCTGCTCGAGCATGCGCAGTTGGCTCTGCACCCCGCGCGAGATCTCCAGGGCACCCCGCTCGAGCCCGGCCGCGAGGGCTTCGAGCGCCGCGATCACGAGATCCTTCTCGCCAGCGTCGAGCATGATCGACAGGAGCGCCGGATCGTCGGGGACTCCGATCGCATCATGGTAGGCGCGGCAGGCGCCCGCGAGCTCCGGCGTCCCGTGGGCATCGCGCAGTGCCTGCGCGAGCGCCTCGCCCTCGGCACCGCCTTTCGCCCCCGAGAAGAGCTGTCGGTCGAGACGCTCGAGGTAGGTCCGGGTCGCGTCTTCGGAGCGCGCCGCCGCCGCTGCACCGCGCGGACGCCGCTCGCGATCGCGCGAGCCCGAGCCGTCGCGCCGCTTGTCGATCTCGCTCCAACTGAGCCTGTGGCGATCGTCGCGATCGCCCCGATCGTCGTCGCGGCCGCTCACGGTGCGACCTCCTCGCCGGGGCTCCAGCGGCCCGCCCGGGCCGCCGCCAGGTTGTGGGCCGCCGCCCGGTTGTCGCAGTCGAGGTCGACGGCGCGCGCGAAGGCTGCGAGCGCCTCGTCGCGCCGGCCCGACCGCGCGTAGGCGAGCCCCAGATGGTTGTGGATCTCGGAAGCATCGGGGAGCAGACGGGCTGCTTGCTCGAGCTCCTCGATCGCGCGTTCGTGGTGGCCGGCATCGAGCGAGCGGGTGCCTCGCGTATAGAGACGCGTGGCCTCGAGCGAGGTGCAGCCGACGAGCAGAACGGGGGCGGCGACGAGGAGCAGGACGGCGCGGACACCGATGGCGCGCCGCGCGGGCCGACGGGCGTTCCTGCGGGCCGCTGTCTCGTGCATCGATCGGATCCTCTCTGTCCGTTCTAGGTCCGTCATGCGATCTTCGCAATGGCGGCGTTGCCAGGAGGGTAGCGCTGGGGTACATCCCTCGGGGCGACCCGGAGCCCGCTCGGGCTCCCGCACCCCGACGGTCTTCGCGACGGCCACCAGGACGGCCTCGATGGATTCCGAGGTCCGATCGGGTCCGATCGGGGTCCGACTCGGAGACGAATTCGCTCCGAGGCTTCCGGACCCCGAGGTGGACCCCGAGGTGATTCGATGACGGACAACCCGGCGAACGCAGCGCGCACCGCCCAGCCGATCGACCCGATGGCCCGGGTCGCTCGACTCGCGCGGATGCGCGCCCGCGACGACAGGTTTCCTCGCGTCCGTCCCTGAATTCCCCAGGAGCCCAGACAGCTTCCCGGAGGCCGCGGACGCGATCGAGTCCGCGGCCTCCGGACGTTTGGCACACGGCTCATCGTCCCAGTGACGCACACCCCGTGGCTGATGGGCACACGGGTCGGCGTCCCCGCGACGC
>CAYYUT010000347.1:0-4526 GCA_964474935.1 uncultured Spirochaetales bacterium | reverse complement strand
GCCTCCGCCTCCGCTTCGTACGCACCGGCCCGGCGGCGGTGGAATGTCGTCATGTCGCTCCCGCCCACCTGTGCGGCGCGGCCGGCGTGGTGCACGGCGGCGTGCAGGCCACGATGCTCGACGAAGTGATGGGCGTCGCGGCCCATCAACGCGACGGCGGCAGCGCCTTCGATCTGGTGACGGTCGACTTCAAGCTGCGCTATCGGCGCCCCGTGCGAACCGAGACCCCGATCGTGGTGCGCGGTGCGCTCGACCGGGTGGAAGGTCCCGACTACTACCTGTCGGGAACGATCGAGGACGAGACGGGCGAAGTCCTCACCCGGGCCGAGGCCCGCTGGCGGCGCATCGAACGACGACGCCGCGCTGGCGGCTGAGCGACGCCGAAACGGTGCGGGCCGGTTGCGCGATGGCACGGGGGCCGGGTGGCGTCGGCGTCGCAGCGGAAATCGACCCGTCGCGATCGCCCCGGCCTCGAGGTCGTCAGGGTGTGGGGAAGTAGGCGGGCCAGACGAGCGCGTCGAGCACGGCCGTCTGGAAGCTGAAGGCCAGGATGCCCGCGATCGCCAACCACTGACCCCAGCCCCCGCGCGCCGGATTCGGCTGGACGGTCGCGAGGGCGGCGATCAGACCGAGGCTCCCGATCCCGACCGCAAACAGCACCGCGCGGATCGCCAGCCAGAGACCGGCGCTCGGGTTCTGGATCATCTCGAACGTGAGAGGCATCCAGAGCGCCGAGGGCACCAGGACCAGCGCGTAGAGCCAGAAGAAGAGGCCATAGCCGAACGATCCGATGCGTACGCGATCCGGGTCGAGCCGGAAGAAGATCAGGGTGGTGAATGGGAAGAAGCCGGTCGCGGCCGTGAGCATCGAGATCGTGTAGAGCGGCTTCAGGGCTTCGGGCACCCCACCCCATACGTCGTCGACCGAGCCGGAGTGGCCCTGGATCCCGAGCACATAGCTCCCGAGGACGCCGATCCCTCCCAGAACCAGGAGGATGGCCAGACGCACCCGCTGGGGGTGCGTCCACGAGAACGTCGCGGCCGACGGGCTCTGCGGAGAAGGACCGGGGGTCGAGGAGGCACTCGTGGCCTGGGGCGGGGTCATGTCTCGAAGCTATCACGCGGGCCAGGATCGTCACGACGAGCCAGCCGGGCAACGGGGCAACCGGGCATCTGGGCAACCGGGCAACGGGCCCGGGGGCGACCGGGTCACCCGCGCGGGGGCCATTCGGCCGCCGGCGCGGGCGCTCCCCGGGGCGCCGCACCTCCGCCTCGCGTCGTGGAGCCCCCTCAGGGCGCCGGATCGGCCAGTCCGGGAAGCTTCGGTAGATCGGTGACGCCCGGATCGAGTCCGAGCTGCGAGAGCAGGGTCGTCACCTGGCCGCGGTGATGCGTCTGATGGTTGAACAGATGCACGACGAGTACCCAGGCCGGAAGCGTCCGTTCGATCCCGTCTGTCTGACTGCGGTAGCGGAACGGACCCGCGAGCCATCCGGGCTCGATCCCGGCCGCCCAGGCCTCGATCTCCGCATCGAGCGCGCGGCGGGCACGGAGCAGTTCGGGCCAGCTCTCGTGCAGCAGGCGGCCGAGCGTGGGCATCTCGTCCTCGCGCCCTTCGAAGCGAGCCAGCCAGGCGCGGTCCCCGTACACGATGTGGTCGAGGGTGGCGTGGATCCCGCCGAAGAAGGCCCCGCGATCTCGACGCCGCTCGTCGTCTTCGAGGCCATCGCACAATGCGTAGAGGCGCTCGTTCATCCAGCGGTTGTATCGCGCCATCACCTGGCAGACGTCGCGATCGATCACCGTGCGTCCAGACCCCGTGCCTCGGGAAGACCGAGCATCAGGTTCAGACCCTGGATCGCGGCCCCCGACGCGCCCTTGCCCAGATTGTCGAGCAGGGCGACCAGGAGCACGTGTCCCGACGGGTGGGGGATCCCGTAGAGCTCGACCCGGTTGCTGCCGTTGCAGGCGCGCGGGTCGAGCCCGAGTTCGCCGATCGCCTCCGGGTCGACCCCCTGCGCCACGCGCACGAAGGGCTCGTTCGCGTAACGCTCCGAGAGCCGCTCGACGACCGCCTTCGCGTCGCATCCCGGAGCGAGCAGCCCCACCGGCAGCGGGATCTCGACCCGCATCCCCGAACGGAACGGACCGACCGCCGGAACGAAGACCGGCTCGCTCGCGAGACTCGCGTAGTGACGCATTTCGGGGATGTGTTTGTGGACGCGGCCGAGCGCGTAGGGCGCCTCGAAGGGCAGACCCGCGAGCGCACCACCGGGCTCCTCCCACCGCTCGATCATGGAGCGCCCGCCGCCCGAGTAGCCGGAGAGGGCGTGGATCGTGAGGGGGGCGTCGGGCGCCACCAGCCCGGCCTCGACGAGCGGGCGCAGCAGGAGGATCACGGCGGTCGGGTAGCAGCCCGGGTTCGCGACCCGCTCGGCGGCCGCGATCGCGTCGCGCTGCCCGGGTGCGAGCTCGGCGAGCCCGTAGACCCAGTCGTGGTGGACGCGGTGGGCCGTACTCGCGTCGATCACCCGCGTGCCGGACTCGGCGGCCCAGGCGGCGGCCTCGCGCGCGGCATCGTCGGGCAGGCAGAGCACGGCGAGATCGGCCGAGGCGATCGCCTCGCGGCGCGCGCCCGGGTCCTTGCGCTCCGCCTCCGCGAGCGTCACCAGGTCGAGGTCGTCGCGCGCCGCCAGCCCCTCGTGGATCCGCAGGCCCGTCGTCCCCACGTGGCCATCGATGTAGATCCGGGGCGCCATAGCGACCGAAGCTAGCAGCTCGGATCGGTGGCCGTTCGGGACGGCCGCCGTTCCGCGGCGTGGAGCACCACCTCGACGTCGGGTACCCGAAGCCCGAGCTCGCGACCGCTCGCACGACTCTCGAAGACGAGCCCGATGCGATCCATCACGCGCTGCGAGGCCCGGTTCTCGGGGTGCGCGATGGCCACCACGCGCGGCAGTCCGAGACGCTCGAAGGCATGGAAGAGCAGAGCGCGCCCAGCCTCGCTCGCGTATCCACGACCCCAGCGGTCGGGGCGGAGCCACCAGCCGATCTCGACCTCGCGCGTCGACCCGAGCGGCGCGAGCCCCGCCATGCCGACCAGCGTCGGTGCGCCATCGGGCCCGGGAGCGCGCTCCTCGAGGGCCCCGAGCGCGAAGCCGTGCGACACGAGATGCCGGGCCTGGGTCTCGAAGAGTGCAGCGACGCGCTCCGCCGTCCACCGCGACCCGTCCCCGATGAAGCGATGGACCGGCGGATCGGCCGCGATCGCTCCGAAGGGCCCCGCGTCGCGCTCGGGCTCGAAGGGACGGATCCGCAGGCGGGCGGTCTCGATCCGGTATCCGCCGCCGATCTGGTATCCACCGCCACTTGGGGATCCACCGGGATCGGCAACGCGCGCCGCGGCGCAGGCGGCGTCGAGCGCAGCGTCGAGACGGTCGTGACCCCAGAAGAGCTCGTCCCCGGCGACGAAGCTCGGCGCCCCGAAGATCCCGAGTGCCCGGGCCTGTTCGGTCCGGTCGCGGAGGGCGGCCCTGGCCTCGGCCGTCGTGGCCGCGGCGATCCGCTCGCGGGCGGGCTGTCCGAGCCCCGCGAGCACGGCGCCCACCACCTCGGGGTCGGACACGTCGCGGTCGTCGGCGAAGTTCGCGTGGAAGATCCGCCGTACGAACTCGGCCACCCACGGCTCCGCCTCGAAGCGACACGCCACGCGCGCCGCGAGGAGCCCGTTCCGGGGGAAGACCTGGGGTCTTCGGAAGGGCAGACCGAGCCGCGCGCAGGTGCGGGCGACATCGCGCCACATCGCACGACCCTTGGCCGGAACCAGATTGAAGGGCGAGTCGTTCCAGCCCTGCGCCGCGAAGATCGGGCCGAGCAGAAAGGGACGCCACGCCACCCGGGCTCCCCGGGCCCGGGCCTCGGTCTCGATCCGGGCGGCCGCGGGGTAGCTGTAGGTGCTCGCGAACTCGAACCAGAACTCGATGCGCGGACTCACTGGCTCCCGGCCTCCGCGGCACCCAGTCGGCGCGAGAGCCAGACGCGGCGACCGCCGTCCCAGCGCGCCACCTCGGAGCCGAACCCCTGCTCGCGATAGAGTGCGAGGGCCGCCGCATTGCGCTCGTTCGTGTGGAGCCCCACCTCGATGCAGCCCCGCCCCGCACACCAGGCGAGCGCCGCCTGCACGAGATCGCGCCCCAACCCCGAGCGGCGCACGCGTCGTGCCACGAACACATCCTCGAGCTCGGCCTCGAGGCCCCCGATCCAGAACGAGAGCCGGGTCCGGATCTGGACATAGCCCGCCAGCTCGCCCGGACCGTGCTCGGCCACGAGGAACGCGCAGTCGGGCTCGCGGAGCACTGCAGCGATCCGATCGGCCAGGACGGCCTCGTCGGGCGTCGCGACCGCGAGGTAGGCGCGGAACTCGCTGGCGAGCCGCGCCAGGCCATCCACGTCGTGCAGGCCGGCCGCTCGGATCCGGTGGGGCCGCATCGCTCCTCCAACCGCGCAGGGCCCGGCGGCGCAGGGCCC
>CAYYUT010000346.1:0-4535 GCA_964474935.1 uncultured Spirochaetales bacterium | reverse complement strand
CAGCCGAGGGGACCAGACCGCTCGCGGCCCCGGTCCCACCCAGCCCAACGCAGCGGGCGCGCCCATCGATCCGCAGCCACCAGAGTCGGCTCCACTCGGGATCGTAGTGGTCGAGCAGGAGGCTCACCCGGGGATGCGCCGCGATGTTCCGCAGCCGCGCGAGCTCGGCCGTGCCGCCGGCTTTGGGCTTCCCGTCGATGGGCGACCAGATGACCCCGCCGCTCCAGGCGAACACGATCGGCACCAGATGGGGCGAGCCCTCCGGATCGACGGTCGCGAGCCGAGCGATGGGCCAACGTTCGAGGATCCGGTGGCGGGTGTCGACGTCGATTTGCACGCGCTCCGTCGATTAGCATAGTCCCAGCATGACCCCGCCCGGCTCCGCTCCTGCCCGTATCGTCTCGCTCCTCCCGAGCACCACCGAGATGGTCGCTGCGCTCGGGCTCGGCGACCGGCTCGTGGGCCGTTCGCACGAGTGCGATCATCCGCCCGGGGTGAGCGCCCTCCCGGTGTGCACCGAGCCGAAGATCCGGATCGAAGGCAGCAGCCGCGAGATCGACACGAGCGTGCGCGGACAGGTCGAGCAGGGACTGTCCGTCTACCGCGTCGACGCCGATCGGCTCCGTACCCTCGCCCCCGACGTGATCCTGACGCAGGACCATTGCGAAGTGTGCGCAGTGAGCCTGAGCGACGTCGAGGCGGCGGTGGCCGAGTGGACCGGAGGCGCGCCGCGTGTCGTCTCGCTCGACCCGAGGCGGCTGGCCGGGGTGCTCGGCGACATCGAGACGGTGGCCGGGGCGCTCGGCGTCGCCGACCGCGGCCGCGAGGTGGTGGCCGACCTCACCGCCCGGATCGAAGCGGTGGCGGAGCAGACGCGGCGCATCCGCGAACGCCCCGGCGTGGCGACGATCGAGTGGATCGCCCCCCTGATGGCGGCCGGGAACTGGATGCCCGAGCTGATCGCCCTGGCGGGCGGACGGTCGCTCTTCGGAGAGCCCGGCGAGCATTCGCCGTGGCTCGAGTGGCCAGCGCTCCAGGCCGCCGAACCCGACTGCCTGGTCGTCCTTCCCTGCGGATTCGACCTCGAGCGGACCCGGGCCGAGATGCCGGCGCTCGCCCGCCAACCCGGCTTCGATGCGCTCCGCGCCGTCCGCGAGAAGCGGGTGTTCCTGGTCGACGGGAACGCCTTCTTCAACCGGCCGGGGCCCCGGCTGGCGGAATCGCTCGAGATCCTGGCCGAGGTGCTCCATCCCGACCACTTCCCGCCGCTCCACGAGGGGTCGGGCTGGGTCCGCTGGGAGGGGTGAGGCCGGAGTTCAGACGTCCCGGAAGCGGTCGGGACGGAAGGCTGCCGCGTCGGCGTCCCAGTCCTTGCCGAGCACCCAGGCCGCGAGCAGCTCACCCGTGACGGCCGAGAGCAGGACGCCGTTGCGATGGTGGCCCGCGGCCACCGCCACGCCCTCGAGATCGGGCCACGGACCGAGGATGGGAAGCCGGTCGGGAGCCGTTGGTCTCAGGCCCGCCCAGGCGCCCCGCACGGCGCAATCTGCGAGCGCGGGCGCGGTGGCGATGGCGGCCGCGAGCAGGCGGTGCACGCCAGCCGCCGTCACCCGCGCGTCGTAACCCGCCTCTTCCTCGGTGGCGCCCACCCGCAGGCTCCCGTCGCGGCGCGGCACCAGATAGGCGGATCCGTTCCAGACGATCGACGAGAGCGGAGGGCTCGGCGCATCGAGCGCCAAGATCTGACCCCTCACCGGTCGGACAGGGAGGAGCTCGGGTCGACCGAGCCATTCGCCGCATCGCCGGGCCCAGGCGCCCGGACAGAGCACCACCCGGGCCGCGCCGCGAAAGCCGGCGCTGGTCTCGACCCCCTCGACGCGGGCGCCCGCGATCCGCAGGCCGGTGGCCTCGACGCCCGTCTCGATCCGCACACCGAGCGCCCGTGCGGCCCCCGCGAAGGCCGCCGTGAGACGATCGCTCCGAACCTGGCCCTCGTCCCGCGAGTGGAGAGCGCCCTCCACGTCGCGCCGGAGGCCCGGTTCGAGCTCGCGCACCTCGCGCGGATCGAGCCAGGCAAGCCCAGGGAGCGCCTGGCCTCGCGCCCGGAGGGTCTCGGCCTCGTCGGGAGTCGTCGCCAGACAGAGCAGTCCCGAGAGACGAAGCTCGGGGTCGATGCCCGAACGGGACGCGAGCTCCTCGACGAGCCCTGCGAAGCGCGCGAGGCTGCGGCGAGCGAGGCGGTAGAACGGGGCGTCGCGGTCCGACTCGCCCGAGGGAACCAGCATGCCCGCTGCCACCTGCGAGGCATGCGCACCGATCGCGTCGCGCTCGACGAGCCGCGTCGTCACGCCCTCCCGGGCCAGGTGGTAGGCGACCGAGCATCCGATCACCCCGCCCCCCACGACGACGACGTCGGTCTGGCTCACCCGGTGTGGTCCCCGTCCGCGAGCAGTCGCCGGATGTCGCGCAGCAGGTCGCCCCGTTCGTGGCTCGTGCCCACGTAGCGGCGCGCGATCTCGCCCTCGCCGTCGATGACGAAGGTGACGAGCAGATGGTCGATGTCGCCCTTCTCGGCCGGCTGCGTCGCCACCCCGTAGGCGTCGAGCACCGGCCCGACCACCTCGGGCGCACCCGTCACGAACGCCCATCCCGACAGGTCCGCGCCCCGCGCCTCGGCGTAGCTTCGGAGCGCGTCCGGTGTGTCGCGTGCCGGGTCGAAGGAAATCGAGACGAAGGCCACGCGATCGCGCTCGGACGCCGTGAGCGCGCGCTGCACCGACGCCAGGAAGCCCGTCTGGCTGGGACACGGGCCCGGACACCGGGTGTAGATGAAGTCGAGCAGGACCACCTTGCCGCGGAGGTCGGCCAGCGCGAGCGCCTGCCCGTCCTGATCGACCAGCTCGAACGGGGGCGCCGGATCGGCCTCGAGCGCGAGGTCGGCGACCCGCGGACCGTCGCCCACCGTCCCCGCTCCGCCGAGCGCCGCGATCTCGACGATGCGGTAGCTCTGGGGCGACGCCTCGAGCTGGAAGACCACCGCCTGGCCGGGCTCGAGCGCTTCGAGCATCCCGGGCTCGGCCACGTCGAAGTTCATCGTCATGGAGGGCATCAGGCCCGGGATGTCCTCGTGCTCGATCACCACCTGGTCGTAGTCGGGCTGCACCTCCTGGACCACCCCGCGCACCTGGTAGGTCTCGGACTCCGGCGCGCTGCCGCAGGCCATCACCCACGCGAGGGCGACGAGCGTTCGGGTCCAGCGCACGGAGTGGGTGCCCATGCCAGGAGTGAAGGAGATCCCGGGCCGCCGCGCCAACGCGTCCGCGACGCTCAGAAGGCGAGCTGCCAACCGAGGGTGCCCGTCCAGTCGGTCTCGAGCTGGGGCCCGTTCAGATCCTGGAGCACCGGGCCCCCGAACTCGACCCCGATCCGGTGCCCGCGCAGGGGCCCCCGCTTCACCAGGAAGTTGATCCCGGCGAGCAGGTCCACCCGGCGTCCGGCGCGCAGGTCGGGATCGGCGGTGGGGACCATCATCGGGTCGAGCCGATCGTCGTCCCCGCGGATGTCGGTCCACTCGTCGTACTGAGTGCGCAGCGACACGCTCAGCCACTCGCTCAGTCGGAACGACCCCCATCCCGTCAGCATGGCGCGATTGCCGAGCCGGTAGCCGTGGCGGTTGGTGCCGGCGCGTACCGTCCCGATGGTCTGGAAGCCGAACCCCAGGCGCCGCCAGCCACCCGCGTAGGTGAAGCCCGGCCGGAAGTCGACCGTGCCAGAGCCGAGCTGCATCGGGTAGGGCAGCCGGACGAGGCCCATCGGGGTCTGGTCCTTCTCGCTGATGGTCCCGGTCGGAATCGACAAGCCCGAGTTCAGGTGCAGCCGATGATGGAAGTCGTCGAGGCGCTGGTGGAAGATCGGGACGAGGCCGGCCACACTGACGTCGCCGATCCCGTCCGAGACGGTCGTGAACTCGGTGCCCATGGCGGTCTCGTGGTCCATCTCGAGACTCACGTAGGGCACCATCACCATCAGCGTGAGCCAGTCGAACGGGGCGTACATGATCCCGGCCATGTGCATCTCCATCGGCATCCGGGTCGGGGTCACCATGAAGCGGCCCGTCGGACGCAGGATGTCGCTGGTGCCGATGCGGGACGATCCGTCCCGGTTGCCGCGCATGCTCATGCGCATGTAGCGGTACGAGACCATCCACTCGCCCTTCGCGTGCGTGTGGTCGCCCATCACACCGATGGGCGCATGCCCGTCGACCCTTCCCGGATACTCGGGTCTGGGCGGAGGTGCAGCGGGGGCATCGGCCGAGACGGACTCGACCTCGGACGACGGCTCGCCGTCCTCGTGTCCATGGGCGGGCACGGCCGCGAGCCACACCCAGAGCGTGCACAGAACGAGCGCACAGGAACGCATCCGAACTCTCCTCGGCCGGAGTCCACGCGCGCGCGTAGCCCCGCGGCCCCTACGTGGGCGCCGCGAGGCTGCGCCCGAGGGACGGCCCTTCGGGCAGGGGAGCAGGCGCGGGAGGG
>CAYYUT010000345.1:0-4541 GCA_964474935.1 uncultured Spirochaetales bacterium | reverse complement strand
CACGGCACCATCAGGCTGCCGCAGGTGGCCGGCCCGTTCGCGAGCGCCTCGTAGGCGCCGTCGTTGGCCGCGCGGCACATCCCGATGTCGTCGCAGTGGATCACCGCCAGGCGGGTCTCGGGCGCGAAGCCGAGCCGCTCGGCCAGGCTCGGCTTCGGGTCGGAGACGGTGGATCGCGGGTCGTGACTCAAGCCGATCCTCCAGCGGGGTCCACGGCGGAGCCAGCGCGGGTCGAGCGCCGGCGATGCATGACCTTGGGCGCGTGGCCCGGGGGCCTCGCCGCGCCGATGGTATCGTAGGCGACATGCGTCCCGACGAGCTCGAGGCGGCCGCGCGGGTCGCCGAAGCCGCTGCCGATGCGGCCCCCCGCGAGATCCTCTCGCGCTTCCGCACGGTGGCGACCGAGACCAAGGCCGACGGCTCGCCGGTCACCGAGGCCGACCGAGCGGCCGAGCAGGCCATCCGGCGGACGCTGCGCAGCCATTATCCCGAGCACGCGCTCCTCGGCGAGGAGTTCGGCGCCGAGGGAGACGCCGAGGGGCCCTCCTGGGTGATCGACCCGATCGACGGGACCCTCGCGTTCTCGCGGGGCATCCCGCTCTTCGCCACCCTGATCGCCCTGCGCATCGACGCGCGGCCCGTGCTCGGCCTGATCGATCTCCCGACCCTCGACGAGCGCTACCTCGGTTGGCAGGGCGGCGGCTGCCGGCGCAACGGCCGGCCCGTGCAGGTGTCGCAGACGGCCGACCTCGAACGCGCGCTCGTGGCCCATGGCGACGTCTTCTGTTTCGATCTGTGCGGCGAGCGCGCCGCGTGGAACACCCTGGCGGCCCGCCAGAGGGTGCTGCGCGGCTACACCGACGCCTTCGGCCACGCCCAGGTGCTCGGCGGCGGGGTCGACGCCATGATCGACCTCCATCTGAACCCGTGGGACGTGGCGGCCACCCAGGTGCTGGTGCCCGAAGCGGGTGGGCGCTGCCTGAGTCTGGCCTATCCCGAGCGCGGCAAGCTCGGCCTGGTGTTCGGCAGCCCGGGGCTCGTGGAGCCCCTCGCCGACCTCTTGCACGCCGACCCGATTCCGGCCCCCTAGGACTCCCGCGGCCGCTCCGCACGACGCGCGCGGCGCGCTATGGTATGGGCCGTTCGGAGGCCGGCTCGGGAGGCTCCCAGCCGCCGGTTGCGACAGTAGACCCCGGCGCGACGAAACCGTCCGACGAAGCCCCGACCCGACGAGATTCCAGCCGGACGAAACCCAGCCAGATGAGTGGAGTGGAATGAGCACCAGCCCAACCTCGACGAACCCTTCGATCCCCCAGCCGAAGCTCGCCGACGCCCGACCCCTGGTCGATGCGGCCGAAGCCCTGCTGGCGCAATCCCTCGAAAAGGCGAAGGAATTGACCGGCGGCGGACGCCAGATCGACGACCACCAGGTGCTCGCCGAGCGCATCGCCTACGCCGCCACCGAGGCGCGGGCAGCCCGCGAGCTGCGCGCTTCGACCGAGACGGCGGCGGGAAGTGGCCGCGCCACCGCGACCCTCGAGGCCACGGCGGCCGCCGAAGCCGCACGGCTCGCGTCGAGCGTGCGCGACCGGCTGGCCTGGTCGCTCGAAGACCTCGGTCTGGCCGAGGCCGACCTCGAGGCGAGCTTCCCGGCTTCGCTCCACGCCAGAGTGCGCCAGATCGCGCACGAGTCGGTGTTCCGCGCGATCGGAAAGCACGCCATCGAGACACGTGGCGAGAACGACACGCCCCTCGACGAGATCCACGAGCAGGTGCGCGAGAGCGTGCGCGAGTTCGCCGACAACGAGGTCGAGCCGCTCGCCGAACGCATCCACCGCGAAGACCAGCTCGTTCCCGAGGAGCTGATCCAGAAGATGGCGGAGCTCGACTTCTTCGGGCTCGCCATTCCGGACGAGTACGGCGGCTCCGAGATGGGCAACATGGCCATGATCCTCACCACCGAGGAGCTCTCGCGCGCCTCGCTGGCGGGGGCTGGCTCGCTCATCACCCGTCCCGAGATCTTGACGAAGGCGCTGCTCCAGGGCGGTACCGAGGACCAGAAGAAGTACTGGCTGCCCAAGCTCGCCACCGGCGAGGCGATGGTGGGCGTCTCGGTGACCGAGCCCGACATCGGGAGTGACGTCGCGTCGCTCAAGTGCCGGGCCGATCGGGCCACGGTCGATGGCGAAGAGGGCTGGGTGATCAACGGCCCGAAGTCCTGGTGCACCTTCGCGGGCCGCGCGAACGTGCTCGCACTGCTCGCCCGGACCGACCCGGATCTGTCCAAGGGTGCGAAAGGCCTGTCGCTCTTCATCGTGCCGAAGGACGCCTTCGACGGTCACAGCTTCGAGATGAAGCAGCCCGGGGGCGGCCGCATGGAGGGCAAGGCCGACGCCACGCCCGGCTACCGGGGCATGCACTCCTACACTCTCCAGCTCGAGCAGTACTTCGTCCCGGCCGCCAACCTGGTCGGGGGCGAGGAAGGCCTCGGGCGCGGCTTCTACCTCCAGATGGCCGGCTTCGCAGCCGGCCGGCTCCAGACGGGCGGTCGCGCCTGCGGGCTCGCCCAGGCGGCGCTCGAGAAGACGGCCGCCTACGTGATCGATCGGGTTCAGTTCGGTCGCTCGATCGCCGACTATCAGCTCACGCAGTTCACGCTCGGGCAGATGGCGGCCAGGGTGGCCGGAGCGCGGGCGATCACCTACGCCGCGGCGGAGGCGATGGACGAGGACGAGCGCAAGGCCGGTCCGCTCGCGGCGATGGCCAAGCTCCTGTCCTGCGACATCGCCGTCGAGGTGACCCAGCAGGGTCAGCTCATGCACGGGGGCTGGGGCTATGCGGAGGAGTATCCCATCAGTCGCTACGTGGTCGACGCGACCGTGTTGCCGATCTTCGAAGGCGTGAAGCCGATTCTCGAGCTGAAGGTGGTCGCGAGGAACCTGCTGGCGGCCTAGGCCGCGCCCATGGAATTCGTCGGACCGCTACTCGTCATCTTCTTCTGCCTCCTGCTCTCGGGATTCTTCTCGGGGAGCGAGACGGCTCTCCTGCGTCTCCGCTCGTTCGAGGTGGAAGAGGACATCAAGAACGCCCGAGGCCCGGCCTCGTTCGCCGTGCGCGATCTCGTGACGTCCACGTCGCGCCTCCTCGTGACGATCCTGCTCGGCAACAACGTCGTGAACATCCTGGGCGCGGCCATGGCCTCGGCCGTGGCGGTCCAGGTGTTCGGCGAGACCACCGGCGTGATCGTGGCGACGGTGGTGATGACGCTGCTGGTGCTGGTGTTCTGCGAGGTGCTGCCCAAGGCCTTCGCCGCGCGGCACCCGCGCCAGCTCGCCCACAAGGTGGCGCTCCCGCTCTATCTCTTCCATCAGGCCATGCGGCCCGCTCACATCGCCTTCGATCGATTCATCGAGCCGATGGTGCGACGCATCTCGGGCGGCGTGGAGAGCGAGTCGACGAGCGCGGCCGAAGAGGTGCTGCGGCTCGCCCGTCTCGCGCGCGAGCGACAGTCGGACGGGACGGCCCTCTCGATCATCGGAGCCGCGGCCGAGGCCGGCGAGATGACGGTGACCGAGATCCTGGTGCCCCGCACCGAGATCGTGGCCTTTCCGATCGACACGCCGGCGAGCGACCTGCTCGAGAAGATCGTCGCCGAACGCTATACGCGCGCACCGGTCTACGAGGAGTCGATCGACCACATCCTCGGCGTCGTCCACCTGAAGGACCTGATCAAGCACGTCCGCCAGGGCGGCACCGACGTGCGCGGGATCGTGAAGCCGGTGCTGCGGGTTCCGGGGCGCAAGCCGATCCTCCGGCTGATGCAGGACATGCAGCGTGCCTTCGTGCACATGGCGGTGGTGAAGGACGAGTTCGGGGTCACCCAGGGCATCGTCACCCAGGAGGACATCCTCGAAGAGATCGTCGGCGAGATCCGCGACGAGTTCGATCGCGAGGAGCTGCTCACGATCCGACAGCTTCCGGACGGGAGCTTCGAGGCGCTCGGCCGCGTGAAGGTCAGCGACTTCAATCGCGAGACCGGGGCCGATGTGAACGCCGAGAAGGGCGACACGCTCTCGGGCCTCGTGTTCCACACGCTCGGCCGAGCCGCCCACAAGGGCGACGTCGTCCACGTGCCGGGCTACGAGATCGGCGTGCAGGACGTCTCGGGAAACCGCATCACCCGACTTCGCGTGACGCCCCAGCCCGAAGAGGAAGTGGACGTCCGAGAGGCCGAGGGGGCCTAGGCCACGCTCTTCCTCAGCCGTGCGATGACGAGGCCCGTTCCGGCGCCGTTCATCCGCGGCGAGACGGTGGCCTTCTCGACCGCCCGACCCGGCGGCGACCGTCCCAATCAGGATGGGCTCGCGGTGATCCCCGTCTCGGGCGACCGTGGCGTGCTCGCCGTGGCCGACGGCCTGGGCGACGCACCCGCCGGCGACCGGGCGGCGGCGCTCGCGCTCCGCTCGGTGCAATCGTCGGTGATCATCGCCGGCCAGCAGGACAGCGCCCTCTCCGAGGCCGTGGCGCAGGCCTTCGCGCGG
>CAYYUT010000344.1:0-4543 GCA_964474935.1 uncultured Spirochaetales bacterium | reverse complement strand
GATCACCACGTCGCCGAGGCCGAGGAGCGATTCGCCTTCGGGGTTCACGGCGATCGTGCCGTCCGCGCTCCGGATGGCCACGATCAGGAATCCGCGGTTGCCGCGGACCTCGATCTCGTCGAGGCGGCGACCGAGGAGCCCCGAGCCCTGCTCCACCCGGAACTCCTCGATGCGGAGACCGAGCCCGCCGAGCGCCTGCCCGAGATCGGTGCGCGTGCGGCGCTGGCCGAGCACCTCCTCGCCCCCGGGCGCCACGATCAGGTCGGCGATGCGCTCCCCGCCGATGGCCGTCGGGAGCACCACCTCGTTCGCACCGCTGCGGCCGAGCTTGCGTTCGCTGGCCGGATCTTCGGCGCGCGCCACGATCATCAGCTCCCCGTTCAGCTCTCGGGCGCCGAGGGTGATGAACACGTTCTGGGCGTCGTCCGAGAGCACGCTCGCGAGGGCTCGGGCGCGGTCGATCCCCGCGCGCATCAACACCTCCTCGCGGCTGGCGTCGCCCGCGAGCGCCGCGTACCCGAGCTCGTGCGCCTCTTCGACCCGCTCGTCGTCCTGCTCCACCACCACGAAGGCCTGCTTCAGCGTCTCGAGCTGCGCGGCCACGATGCGGCCCGTGCGCCCGAAGCCGCAGACGATCACGTGGTCTCGGAGTCCATCGATCTCACGACTCATGCGTCGCTCTCCCAGGGTTCGCCGGATCTCGCCTTCGGTGATGAACTGGATGAAGCCACCCACCGCGTAGATCGCCGCGGCATAACCCCCGACGATCACCACGATGGTGAAGGCTCGAAGGTCGGCCGAGAGGACCGGGCGGACCTCGCCGTAGCCCACACCGAAGACCGTGATGATCACCATGTAGACGGCGTCGCTCAGACTCCAACCCGACGCGACGTAGCCGGCGACGCCCGCTGCGCAGGTGAAGACGAAGAACGCCACGCCTTGCGCCACCCGGCGCAACGAGCCACCCATGGCCCTCGGTTAGTCGAATCCGGCCGCGGGGTCGACGGTGCAAGGCATGGCGCGCCGCTGCGGGGACGGACCGCTAAGGTTCCGCCATGTCATCTGCCAGCGAGACCGGGAGCCGCCTGCCCAGGCGGGCGAGTGCGTGGCCGCCCATCGCGCGCCGTCTCATCCTGCTCGCGCCCCTCGTTCTCGCGGCCTGCCAGACGCTCGATCCGACCCACGAATCGGGTCTGCTCGGGCTCGAGGGGCGCGACCGGGAGACCCTCGACCTCACCTACCCGCCGGGAACGCCGCGCGACGTGGTGCGCGCCCGCGAGACCGAGCTGCTGGTCTTCTCGATCCATCCCTGCGACTTCTCGCTCGCCCACACCGACCGCGGGCTCGGGCCGTCGCTCGACGCGTTCCGGGCGGCCTATCCGGCGGTCGATCCCGACTGCGACATCGTGCGGGTCGGGAAGACGGGGCCGACCACGATCGTCGGCGGCATCGCCCTCTACCACGACTACGTCTACTACGACGGCCGCGACCAGGTGCTCACCTCCTTCCGATCGTTCCTGAGTCGTTCGGGGCGCTGATTCCTGATTGAATTCCGAGAGTTTCCGGCTCAATTCGAAGCCGCCGTCGTTTTCGGTTGACGGTCTGCCGTCGGCCCTATAGCGTCATGACTGAGACGCTCCCGCCCGAATACGGACCAAGGTGGTCCGGTTGCGGACGGGATGAGCACGGTGTCCTCCCCGCTCCTCGGATCGGGCGAACCGGTCCCCGCGAGCGCGACCCGTCGGCTGGTCACCTGGACCAACGTCGGCCCGAGGCGCTTCGAAGCGGCCCGGGCCTCGGAGACCCGCACCGGAGCAGCGCCCGTCCGCTCCCAACCCCATCCGGCCCGAGGCCGGCACGGAGGCAGTCAATGGCCCCGCCCGTCGTCAACCAGCTCGATCAGCTCGATCAGGAGCTCGAGACCATCCTCACCTCGTTCGACACGAACTACGCATGGAACTACGCGAGCGTGAAGGAAGGCCTTCGAGACCTCTACGAGAAGGCGAAGCGCGAGCAGTGGAACAGCACGACCCAGCTCGCATGGGACACGGACGTGGACCCCGAGTCCGAGATCATCCCCACCGCCGTCAACCCGCTCTCGACCTACGGTCCGTACCAGAAGCTCGACGACCGCGAGCGCGCCCGCCTCCGCCACGCCCAGGTGTCCCTCCAGCTCTCGCAGTTCCTGCATGGCGAGCAGGGCGCCCTGATCGTCGCCTCGCAGCTCGTCGGAGGCGTTCCCTGGATGGACGCCAAGTACTACGCCGGCAGCCAGACCATGGACGAGGCCCGACACGTCGAGGTGTTCAGCCGCTATCTCCGCGAGAAGCTCGAGTGGGAATGGCCGATCAACGAGAACCTGAAGGAGCTGCTCGACGCCACGCTCACGGACAGCCGCTGGGATTTCAAATACCTGGGAATGCAGGTGATGATCGAGGGCCTCGCGATGGCGGCCTTCGGAAACCTCTACCAGATGGCCCAGGAGCCGCTCCTCAAGGAGCTCCTCAAGTACGTGATGCGCGACGAGTCGCGACATGTGGCGTTCGGAGTGCTCTCGCTGCGCGACTACTACAAGGACATGCCGGCCAACGAGCTCTCGGACCGCGAGGACTTCATCATCTACGCCTCGGAGCTGATGCGGAACCGCCTGATGGGGAGCGAGATCGCGAACGCCATGGGTTGGGATGCCGAAGAGGTACGCGAGGTCGTGATGACGTCGGACGTCGGTCGCCTGTTCCGCTCGATGCTCTTCCAGCGCGTGGTGCCCAACCTGAAGAAGCTCGGCCTGCTCACGCCCAAGGTGCGCAAGGCCTTCACGGATCTCGACATCATTCGCTTCGAGGACTTCGACGCCGACGAGGCCGACCGCCGACTCGGCTTCCTGGCCTGAACCCGGGACGTCGGGTTCCGGGCGACGGAAGCGCCCGGCCTACCTCGGTGGGTCGGGCGTTCGTCGTCGGGGACAGGGCTAGGAGGCCGACTTCGGGGCCATGGTGATCCCGAGGGTGGCCGCGTGGCGCTCGAGGTACTCGAGCAGCCGAGCCCGCATTTCCTCGCTGTAGTCGTCCTCGAAGCGGGCGATCCGGTCGCCCTCGTAGACGAGCCGTTCCTCGAGGTCGAACGAGAGCTCGGGCACCCTCGGATCGCGGTAGATGGCCCGGCCCGTCACGCGGACCTCGTGGCCTTCCGCGGACGGCCCTTCGAGGGGGACGACCTCGCGGCTCGCGAAGCGCCGGTCGAAGCCCGCGGTGACCCGGGCCAGGTAGTCGACCACCTGCCTGCGGCCCTCGAACCGTCCGCCGAAAGGCGGATCGAAGGGCACTTCGTAGACCACGTCGTCCGCGAAGTAGGGCTCGATCAGCGTCCAGTCGTCGCTCGCGAAGGCCTTCTCGAAGGCAGCCGCGTATTCGAGGAAGCGTTGGATGCTCGGCACGGTCGGTTCTCCGGCGGTCGGGCGCGTGTGCGGCCCGAGCCGTGCGTGCGGGTTCGGCCCGGGATCGGGCGCGCATTCGTCGTTCGGGGACGAGGGTACATCCGTCGAGCGCCGGCCGCAGGGGCCGATCGGACTCTCCTGTGCGGGGCCACGACCGGACACGAGGGCGCGCGGCGTCGGTGGTCGCAGGGCTCCGGCTGGAGCCTCGGGGTCGGGGTCCCTAGTGTCCTGCTCCCGGAACGGGTCTGCGACCCGGCCACGGCGACGGGACGCAGCCCGAGCCGAACGATGGAAGGAGGCCGCACGTGAAGATCGCCATCGGACTCCCCGTGGCGGTGCCCGGAACGCGGGGACCCGAGATCGTGGAATGGGCCCGCCGGGCCGAGGCGGCGGGCTTCTCGAGCCTCGGGACGATCGGTCGCATCGTCTATCCGAGCCACGAAGAGCTGGTGGCGCTGGCCGCAGCAGCCGGCGCGACCGAACGGATCGGGCTCGCGACGACCGTGATGATCGGCCCGGTGCGCGAGCCGGTGCTCCTCGCGAAGCAGGCGGCGACGCTCGATGCCATCTCCGGAGGCCGCTTCTCGCTCGGCCTCGGGGTCGGCTGGCGCGACGACGACTTCACGGCGACCGGCACCGAGTGGAGGGGCCGGGGCGCGGCGCTCGACGCCCAGATCGATGTGATGCGGCGGGTCTGGTCGGGGGAGCCGGTCCGACCCGGGATCGACCCGGTGGGTCCCGAGCCCGCCCGCAGCGGCGGGCCCGAGCTCATCCTCGGCGGCAGCGCCCCGCCGGCCCTGGCGCGGGCCGGCCGACTCGGCGACGCGTTTCTCGCCGTCCCCGGCCCTCCCGCCCAGGTCGAGGAGCAGTATCGGCAGGTGGTCGCGGCGCAACGCGAGGCGGGCCGCTCTGCGGCTCCCCGCCTGCTGGGTGCCGGCTACTTCGCGCTCGGTGACGCCGAGCGGGGCCGCGCCAGCATGGCCGACTACTATGCAGCGGGGGGTCCCGATTTCGTCGCGGCCATGACCGGAATGCTCATGACCGATGCGGCGGCGGTTCGCGCCAGCGTCGAAGACCTCGGTGGCATCGGTGTGGACGAAGTGTTCCTGT
>CAYYUT010000343.1:0-4572 GCA_964474935.1 uncultured Spirochaetales bacterium | reverse complement strand
TTCATGCAGAAGGAGATCTTCGAGCAGCCCCGGGCCATCACCGACACGATCGGGACCCGGGTGTTCGAGGAGAGCGCCGAGGTCGACCTCGACGGAATCGACCTCTCACCCGAGAAGGTCGCGGGCTTCCGCCGGGTCTACCTCCTCGCCTGCGGCACCGCCTGGCATTCGTGCCTGGTGGGCAAGTACATGATCGAGCAGATCGCCGGACTCCCCGTCGAGGTCGATCTCGCGAGCGAGTTCCGGTATCGCGAACCGATCATCGACGAGCACTGCCTGGTGGTTCCCGTGTCGCAGTCGGGCGAGACGGCCGACACCCTCGCGGCCCTCCGGGAAGGCCGCGAGCGGGGCGCCCAGAGCCTCGCGATCTGCAACGTCCGCGAGGCCACCATCGCCCGCGAGAGCCACGACGTGCTCTACACCCACGCCGGTCCCGAGATCGGCGTGGCCTCGACGAAGGCCTTCACCACCCAGCTGGTCGCGCTCTATCTCCTTGCGCTCAAGCTCGGGATCGCGCGCGGGCGCATCGGGACCGAAGCAGTGCGGGGCCACATCCACGACCTGATCCGGCTTCCGCGTCTCGTCGACCAGGTGCTCGAGCTCGACGACCAGGTGCACGAGATCGCCCACCGCTACTTCCACGCCAGCGACTTCCTCTACCTCGGGCGCGGCATCATGTTCCCGATCGCCCTCGAAGGCGCGCTCAAGCTCAAGGAGATCTCGTACATCCATGCCGAGGGCTACGCGGCGGGCGAGATGAAGCACGGCCCGATCGCACTCATCGACGAATCCATGCCGGTGGTGGTGATCGCGAACGAGAGCCCGGTGTACGAGAAGGTGGTGTCGAATCTGGAAGAAGTGCGCGCGCGCGACGGACAGGTGATCGCGATCGCCTCGGAGGGCGACCGGAAGATCGACGCCAAGGCCGACGCCGTGCTCCGGATCCCCGATCTCGGGCCCTATCTCACCGCGGTGATCGCCACGATCCCGATGCAGCTCATGGCCTACCACGTCGCTGCCCTGAAGGGCACCGACGTCGACCAGCCGCGCAACCTGGCGAAGTCGGTCACCGTCGAGTGACGCGCGGCGCAGAGCGAACCGGGGAGATCTCGGCGCGCGGCTAGGGGCTCCCGCCCGCGTCTGGCCCGATGATGATCTCCTTCTTCTGCCGCTCGCGTTCGCGGAACTCCTCGATGCGCCTGCGCCCGAGCAGCAGCCGGAGCTCCCTGTTGCGATTCCGGATCCGCTCGAGCTCGCGCGCGAGCTCGCGGTCGGTGAGCTCCGAGAGACGGAAGTCGATGTCGAGCTCGATACTCGATTCGCTCCCGTCCGACGCCAGGGCCGTGACCCTCACCCGGTTCTGGCCCTCCTTCACCGGTACGAAGCCCGAGAAGCTCCCGGCGGGCGTGAGGTTCACGTCGGTGGAGAAGTCGCCGGTGGTGACGTTCGTGAACACCACGTCCTCGATGTTCGCGAACGAGACTCCCTGCAGGAGCGCGATGATGTCGCCCGGATTCTGGACGGGGGTGTAGGTGCCGAGCGTGAGCCGGGCGATCTCGGTGAGCGCGAGGGGATAGGTGAGCGCACCGGCCCCGATCGCGTAGGTGTTGATGGTGATCCCGGCCTTGTGCGACAGACGCGCGGCGTTCAGGGCCGCCTCGACGTCGCCCGGGTCGGAGACCGCACCCTTCCCGATCGGAAAGGTCGGAATCCCGTCGGTCAGGAAGAGGATCACCTTCTTCGAGTCGGCCCGGGCCTCGCTCCGGGCGTCCGGGAGCCCGGCCAGCTCGACGATCGCGAGCCGGATCCCCGCCGCGTAGTTGGTGGCTCCGCGCGCCCCACGAATCTGGATGGCACTGAGGGCGCGATGCACCGCCCGGAAATCGGTGGTGAGGGGCACCTCGAGCCAGGAGTCCTCCTGGTCGATGCGGGCCCGCTCGCCCGTCACCGGGTTCACCTCTCCCGCGAAGGTGAGGAGTCCGACCCGGACGCGCTGGCCATCGAGGCTCTCGAGCAGCGCCCGGGCGGCGTTCACCTCGGCCGCGAGGATCGAGTCGTCCGGATCGGTGGAGCGGACGTCCTCCGGAAAGAGACCCGCGGGCAGCAGCTCGAGCTGGGGATTCACTCCGATCTGGCCGTCGCCGTCGACATCCACCCCGCTCGCCTCGGTGGTCGACTTCGAGACGTCGATCGCGATCATCACGTCGAACCGGGCGGGGCGTTCGCCTTCGGCGACGGCGCTGCCGCGGATGGGTGCGAGATGGACCTTGTTGCGGACCGGCTCGCCGTGGCGAGGCGACTCGACCAGCACCTGCACCGGGGTCGCGGCATGCGACGGCCACGCCGCGAGTCCAGCCGCGATGCATCCGGCGAGCGCCGCGAGCAGCGCTGCGGGTGCGCGCCGCCGGGCGGCGGTCGGCCCGATGGACCGCGATCGGTGTCTGGCGCTGTCTTCCATGACTCTGCCCCAGTGTGCCGCGCCTAGCCGGATTCGTCGCCCTCCGCGTCGTCCGCGAGCGGCTCGGACGCGTCGTCGGGAGCGTCCGAAGCCCCGGCGTCGTGGGCCTCGGCGGCGGCGGGTTGCGCATCGTCTGCGGGCAGGCGCCCGCGGAACCGATCGATCTTCACGAAGCGCGCGCCGATCGCTTCGATCGCGGCGAGCGACACGGTCCCCACCGCCTCGAGGCTCTCGGGCGAGCAGTGCGCGAGGTTGTCGTCCGCCGTGGCATGGAAGGGGCCGGGCGTCTCGTCGGGGCTTCCATAGCGGGTGTCGGCGATGGCCACGACGCGGCGAAATCCGCCCGAGACGAAGACCGAGTGGCTCGCCGCCACCGGCTCGAAGCCTCGGTCGATCGGGAAGGCCCCGGCGTATCCGAGGCGGCGCGCCTCGTCCCAGAAGATGTCGCGATAGGTGCGATGCGAGCTCAGGTCGCGAGCGATCGCGAGATCCTCGTCGGCCACCCGGTCGAAGGCGACCAGCAGTCGAACCCGATCGAGCACCTCCTCGGCCTCCATGTGGGCGGCGAAGGTGCGCGCGCCCAGCCCCGAGAACTCGGGCACGAGTCCCGGGATCTCGCCGACCTCGCCTTCCAGGAACACGAACCAGAACGTGTACGGCAGCTCGCTCGTCGCGAGATGCCGCGCCATCTCGAGCACGAGCGCGACCCCCGAGCCGCCCAGGTTCGCCCCCTGGAACTCGAAGTCCTCGAAGCCCGGCGTATCGTAGTAGGCCACCAGGACGATGGCGTCGCTGGACGCGCCGGCACGTTCCCCGACGAGGTGGGTGAGCTCGAAGCGTTGATCGCCGTCCTGACTCTCGAGCGATCCCGGTACCTCGATCACCTCGAGCCCCGCCTCGACCAGCTCGGTGCGGATGTAGCTGCGCGCCGCCTCGGCACCGGCCGATCCCGGCGGACGCGGTCCGACCTCGGTCATGGCCCGGAGATGGTCCCAGGCCTCGGTCGCCGAGAACGCCGGCCGCGCGGTCCCGGAATCCCGCGGGGCGGGAGTCGACCCGCCGGCACATGCCAGCGCGCAGGCCCCCGCGACCCCGAGCGCACCACGAGCGAGAGCGATGCGAGCCCCAGCCAGCGCGGACCAGGCGAGCCGGATCGAGGCCCGTGCCACCGAAGGTCGCCGCCTCCAGGATTGCCGCATCACGATGACCCTACCCGAGGTCGCCGCATCGGATCGAATGGAATCGCGGTCATGGTCGCGGCCTCTCCATCGCGGCCCGAGCCCGGTGGCGAGGCTCAGGAGCGCCGACTCTGACACTTTCGGCCACGCGCGACCACATCCTCCTCAGAGGCCCCTCCCTGGTGGGGCTTTTCAGAAGTGGAAGGCAGGATCTCGACCTTGTCGGATCCTGCCTTCCTTTTCTGGGACACCGCGTTCTCCGGCCCTCCGAGTGGGCCGGGCCGCCGCGACCGCACCCCACCCCACCGATTGATGCGTCTCGGTCCCGTCGAGGCCGTCCCATGTCCTGCATCCTGGGTGCCGCGCTGGTGGGCGTCGACGGCGCCCCCGTCGAGGTCGAGGTCCGCATCCACTCCCTGCTCCCCCGGGTCGACATCGTCGGGCTCCCGGAGGCGGCCGTCCGGGAGTCGGCGGCGCGCGTCCGCGGGGCGGTCGCCGCGCGGGGTGTGTAGGTACCGAATAGGCGGGGGGAGGGGGACCAAGCCCCGGGGGGGCGCCGGGAATCGGGCGCGGCGAGTAGGCCAGCGCCCCGTCCGGCGACTTCACCAGCCCAGGCGAGCGTGCCCGCCGAGCCCCTCGCCGCGACGGGATTCCTCGGAGAGCTGGCGCTCGATGGCAGGATCCGTGGCGTCCGTGGCGCGCTCGCCCAGACGTTGGCGCTGCGCGACGCGGGCGCCCGCCGCGTGGTGGTGGCGCAGGCGAACGCGCGCGAGGCCGCGCTGGCCCCCGACGTGCAGGTCTTCGGGGCCCGCTCGCTCGCGGAGGTGGCGGCCCATCTCCAGGGCGGCGAAGCCCTCGAGCCCGCGGAGGCGCTCGACTGGCGCGCCGGGGCCGCCGGCGAGGCCCCGGCGCTCGATCTTCGCGACGTGCGGGGTC
>CAYYUT010000342.1:0-4594 GCA_964474935.1 uncultured Spirochaetales bacterium | reverse complement strand
CGAGAACTGGAGCCGCCCGAAGGCCGAGGTCGACGATCTGATGCGCCTGCTCGAGCAGTACCTCGAGTCCGAGATCGAGGAGGTGTCGCGCAACGGGATCCGGATCCGGGTGATCGGGCGCCTCGATCGGCTGCCCCCGAGCGTGCGCAAGCGGATCCGCGAGGCGGTCGATCGCACCAGCGGGAACCGACAGATGACCCTCACCTTCGCTGTATCGTATGGGGGGCGCGCCGAGATCGTCGACGCCGCGCGCCAGATCGTGCGCGACGTCGAGGCCGGCAAGCTCGCGCCCGACCAGATCGACGAGAAGAGCTTCGCGGCGCATCTCTACGATCCCGAGATGCCCGACCCCGATCTGCTGATCCGGACCGGGGGAGAGCTGCGGGTCTCGAACTTCCTGCTCTGGCAGATCGCGTACGCCGAGATCCACGCCACCGCCGTGATGTGGCCCGAGTTCCGCAAGACCCACCTGGTGGAGGCGCTCCACGAGTTCCAGGGGCGCGAGCGCCGCTTCGGACTCACCAGCGAGCAGCTCCGGGGCACGCCGACGGAGCGCTCGTGAAGCGTCTGGCGATCCTCGGAAGCACCGGTAGCGTCGGTGAGCAGACGCTCGACGTCGTGGCCCGTTTCCCCGAGCGCTTCGAGGTGGTGGCGCTCGCCGCCGGACGCAACGTCGACAAGCTCGCCGCGCAGATCGAGCGCCATCGACCCCGTCGGGTGTCGCTCGCGGAGGCCGCCGGAGCCGACGCGCTCCGCGCGCGCCTGCCGACCGGACTCCAGGGTTCGCTCGAGATCGAGGTCGGCGACCCGGGACTTCTCTCGGTGGCCTCCGAGCCCTGCGATCTCGTCGTGGCCGCCCTGGTCGGTGCGGTGGGTCTCGAGCCCACGCTGGCCGCGATCCGCGCGGGCCGCGACGTCGCGCTCGCCAACAAGGAAGTCATGGTGATGGCGGGGGCGCTCGTACGGCGCGAGATCGAGGCTCACGGAGTCAGCCTGCTTCCCGTCGACAGCGAGCACAATGCCATCTTCCAGGCCTTGGCCGGGCAGCGGCCCGAGGACGTCGCGCGTCTGATCCTCACCGCGAGCGGTGGCCCGTTCCGGACCTGGAGCGCCGAGCGCATCGCGGCGGCCTCGATCGAAGAGGCCTTGAACCATCCCAACTGGGACATGGGCCCGAAGATCACGGTCGACTCAGCGAGCCTGATGAACAAGGGTCTCGAGGTGATCGAGGCCCGCTGGCTCTTCGACGTGCCGCCCGCACAGGTGGACGTGGTGGTGCATCCCCAATCGATCGTCCACTCGCTGGTCGAGTTCGTGGACGGCTCGGTGCTGGCCCAGCTCGGGCTCCCGGACATGCGGGTGCCGATCGCCGTGTGCCTGGCGCACCCCGAGCGCCTCGCACTCGAGGCCCCGCGGCTCGACCTCGCGGGCCTGGCACGGCTCGACTTCGAGGCGCCCGACCGCAAGCGCTTTCCCTGCCTCGAGCTGGCCTTCGAGGCGCTCGCGGGCGACGAGGCGGCGCCCGCCGTGCTGAACGCCGCCAACGAGGTGGCCGTGGCCGCTTTCCTTGCCGGCGGGCTTCCCTTCGCCTGCATTCCGGAGAGCAATACCCGGGTGCTCGAGGCGCACCTCCGACGTTCCGGGGCTGGGGCCGTACGCGATCTCGACGACGTGCGGGAGGCGGACGCCTTCGGGCGGGCACGCGCCGAGGAGGCGCTAGCCTCTCTCCAGGGAGATCTCCGATGACCGCGTTGTCGTTCACGTTCGCGTTCGTCCTGATGCTCGGCGTACTGATCTTCGTGCACGAGCTCGGGCACTTCCTCGTGGCCAAGGCCTGCGGCGTGCGGGTGCTCAAGTTTTCGCTCGGCTTCGGAACGCCGATCGGGATCGGCCGCTTCCGGCTCCGTTGGGTGCGCAACGGCACCGAGTACGTCGTCGCCTGGCTACCGCTCGGCGGCTACGTCAAGATGCTCGGCGAGAACCCCGAGGACGCCGACGACGACGAGGTCATGGCCAATCCCGAGGAGACCCTCGGCGGGCGTCCTCTCTGGCAGAAGCTCGCCGTGGTGTTCGCGGGCCCGGCCATGAACCTGCTGCTCCCGGTCCTGATCTTCACGCTGCAGCTCGCGATCGGGCTCCCTCGGGGCGCCCCGGTCGTCGGAACGGTCGAGCCGAGCTCGCCCGCCGCCACGGCAGGCATCGAGCCCGGGGACGAGATCGTCTCGATCGACGGCGAGCCGGTCGCCTGGTGGTCGGACGTAGAGGAGGAGCTTCGCGCCGAGCCCGGCGTCGAGCGCCGGCTCGAGATCGCCCGCGAGGGCATCCGACAGAGCGTGACGCTCGCCGTGGCCGAGCGCGAAGGCTTCGACGAGCACGGTGCGCGGGCCGATTACGGCTGGGCCGGGCTCGCCCACAGCCGACCGCGGGCGCGGCTCGGCATTCCCGACGGCGGCGCGCCGGCCGCGGAGGCGGGCCTCCGATCGGGCGATCGGGTGACGGCGGTCGCAGGCACTCCGGTCGAGGACTGGGACGACCTGGCCGCCGCCTACCAACGGGCCGCTGGCCCGAGCGTCCAGCTCGAGATCGAGCGGGGGCCCGAGGCGGAGCCCGAGACCCGGACCCTCGCGATCCCTGCCCTCGGCGATCTCGACGCACTCGGAGTGCTGCCGGCGGGAGCTCTCGTCTCCGAGGTGTCGGCCGACTCTCCCGCCGCCGCGGCCGGGCTCGAGCAGGGCGATCTGATCGTGGCCCTGAACGGCGAGCCCCTTCGGAGCTTCTCCGAGCTGGTCGAGGTGGTTCGCACCAGCGATGGCCAGGAGATCGCCTTCACCTACTCGCGCGACGGCGAGACCCGCACCGTACCGATCGTGCCGGTGGTGACGACGGCCGACAACTTTCTCGGGATCCCCGAAGAGCACTACCGGATCGGCATCAGTGCGGCCGTGTCCGTGCTTCCCGGTGCCCGCAAGATCGACATCGAGCGAAATCCGCTGGTCTCGGTGCCGCGCGCGGTCGCCATGACCGCGGAGCAGACCGGCCGCATCCTCGAAGGCCTCCAGAAGCTCGTGACGGGGGCCGTCCCCGCCGACCAGATCTCGGGCCCGATCGGCATCGCCGTGATCGCGCACAAGGCGCTCCAGCTCGGCTTCGAGGTCTACATCGGGATGCTGATCATGATCAGCATCAACCTCGCGATCCTGAATCTGCTGCCCATCCCGGTGCTCGACGGGGGCCAGGCCCTGCTCTTCCTGGTGGAGGGCGTGAAGCGCTCGCCGCTCTCGATGCGCTCGCGCGAGCTGGAGCAGTCGGTCGGGATCACGGCGCTGCTCCTCCTGATGGGTTTCGCCTTCTGGAACGACATCTCCCGCTTCTGGTCGGGCTTCGTCGAATACCTGCGCGACTCGGCGGGGTTGTAGGCCCCGCCGGATGCTGCTCCTCGCGCTCGAGACCGCCACCGAGCGGGCGAGCGTCGCGGTGCTCGAGGGCGAACGACTGCTCGCGGCCGAGTCGCCGCCCGGTGCGCCCACCCGCTCCGACGCCCTGCTCCCGGCCATCGACCGGACGATGCGCGAGGCCGGCGTGAAGGTGGCCGATCTCGGGGGCTACGCGGTCGCCATCGGGCCCGGGTCGTTCACGGGGCTGAGGGTCGGGATCGCCACGGTGAAGGGGCTGGCGCTCCCGGGCGGAGAGCCGGTGGCAGCCGTCCCGACACTGGCGGCCATGGCCCGCCAGGCCGGCGAGCCCCGGCCGTATCCCGTGGTCGCCGTGCTCGACGCCCGGCGCGGCGAGATCTATGCCGCCGCCTATCCTGCCGGTCCCGGCTTCGAGCCCCTGGTGGCCGAGGGTCTGTACGGGCCCGGCGAGCTCGCCGCCCGGCTTCCGCCGGACGCCCGGATGTTGGGCGACGTCGATGCCTTCCGGGCCGGGATCGGCTTCGACGGTGCGGGGGGGCCTCCCGCCCGGCCGCTCGCGGAGACGGACGGCGCGAGCCTCGCCATGCACGTCGGCGTGATCGGCGGACGCGCCCTCGCAGCCGGTCGTGGCGTGGGGGCCGCGGCGCTGGTTCCGCGCTATCTCCGGCGGGCCGAGGCCGAGGTGCGCCGGACGGGCGAGCGCGTCGAAGGGCCGGTCTGAGCGGCTTTGACACGCCCGGGCGGGTCCTATAAGGTCCCGGATCGTCAGGGAAAACCCTTGGCACGTCGGCGATCGGGAAGCCGTCCATCAGGGGCGCGCGCCAGCCCGGGGGAATCGCCCTCAGCGGCGGCCCGAGCCCGCGACCACCGGAGACCCCATGCCCCTCAAGACCTTCTACGACCAGGATGCCGATCTCGCACGACTCGAGGGCAAGACCGTGGCGATCCTCGGCTACGGCAGCCAGGGCCACGCCCACACCCTGAACCTGCGGGACTCGGGGGTGTCGGTCGTGGTGGGGTTGCGCAAGGACTCGAGCTCGCGGCCGAAGGCCGAGGCCGAGGGGCTGCGCGTGCTCACGCCTTCCGAGGCGGCCCACGCCGGCGACGTCATCATGCTGACCGTGCCCGACGAGCACATGGGGACCATCTACAGGGACGAGGTGGCGCAGCATCTCGAGCCG
>CAYYUT010000341.1:0-4616 GCA_964474935.1 uncultured Spirochaetales bacterium | reverse complement strand
CGCCCTGCAGCCGACTAGAACGTGTTTCAGTTCGTCGATTATGAAGGCGGGCCGGACACCTGTCGAGCGTCGTAAAAAAGCACGATCGTGTGGTATCAAGCGTACGATCGTACTAATCTGACCCCATGTCGGAGAAGCCTCCCCGCTACCGGACCGGGCGACGGGCTCCGCGCACTCCGGGCAGCGTCCGCCGGCGCGAGGTGCTCGACGCCGCGGCCGACCTGGCCACCGCCGAAGGGCTCGGGCCGCTCTCGATCGGCCGGCTGGCGACCGCCGTCGGCCTGAGCAAGAGCGGTCTGGCGAGCCACTTCGAGTCGAAGCAGGCCCTCGAGCTCGCGACCGTCGATCGGGTGGCGGCCGCCTACGAGCGCGAGGTCTGGGCGCGGCCGCGTCGGGCCGAGGCTGGTCTGGCTCGACTCGAAGCCATGCTCGAGGCCTGGATCGCCTACCTGGAAGCGCCCGCCTTTCGCGGCGGCTGCTTCTTCGCCGCCGTCGGTCACGAGCTCGCCAGCCAGCCGGGTCCGGTCCGGGATCGGGTGGCGCACCATACGCGCGCCTGGATCCGGGCGCTCGAAGCCGAGGCCCGCACCGCCTCGCGCCAGGGCGAGCTCGCCCCCACAGTCGAACCCTCGGAGCTCGTCTTCGAGCTGCACGCCTTCGTCCAGGAAGCCAACCTGGCGCGCCACCTCCTCGACGACCCGCACGCTTTCACCCGGGCACGTTCCGCCGTCGAGCGCACGCTCGCACGCGCGCGCACCCGCACGTCCCAGACAGAGGAGCCCCAGCGATGACCGACCTCGAACACGATCGCTTCCGATGGCTGCGCCACGCCCTCCGGGCCAACGCCGGATTCTCGGCCCTGTCGGCCCTGGCTCTCGTCGCCGGATCGGCCGCCCTCGCCCGCCGCTTCGGCGTCGCGAATCCGCTCTGGCTCACGCTGCTGGGCTGGAATCTCGCAGCCTTCGCGACCGCCCTCGTCTGGCTCGCGTCCCGAAGCCCCATTCCGCTCGGGGCCGCGCGCATCGTGGTCGCGCTCGATCTGGCCTGGGTGCTCGCGAGCGGGGTGGTCCTGGCGACGGGGCCGCTCACCGCGGCGGGACACTGGGCGGTCGCCATCGTCGCGGATGCGGTCCTGGTCCTGGCGATCGCCCAGGCGGTGGGGATCCGTCGCGCCCAACGGGCCCTCGACCCGACCGCGCTCCGGACCGCCTGAAGCCCGGACCACCTGAGCCCGAAGCGCTGGAAGCCCGAGCCGCCTGAACCGCCCGAGCTTCCCCGAAGTGCCGGATCGGCCTGCTCGGCCCGGCACCCGGAACCGGCCGATGGACTCGGGGCGCCGACCTCGATGCCGCCGCCCCGGGCCACCGGCCCCGACTAGTTGGCGACGTCGAACTCCACGTACACGTGGACCGTCTCGCCATTCTGGAGCACCACCTCGGCGTCGATACGATGCGCCCCGTTCGGGATCCGACCGGTCCGGAACGGTCGCGAGCGCGTCGTCGAACCACCCGCGAAGTCGTAGGGCGCGTATCGCTCGAGCTGCCGCGGCTTGCCGCTCCGCGACGGGTCGTCGAGCCAGTAGCGGACCCGCGACACGCCGCGCTCCGGTGCGAGGAAGGGGTGGATGGTCCCGGACACGGTCGCCCCATCGAGCGGACCCGGATCGGACCGGTTCGCCGAATCGCTCACCACGATCTCGAAGAGGTCGGCGTCCATTTCGATCGCTTCGACCTCGAAGGTGGTGTGGACCGATATCGTCCGGCCGTCCTTCAGGCGGACGTCGGCATCGATGCGATGCGTCCCGGCCCGGAGGATCCCCGTGTCGAAGGGCCGGGCGACATCCACCGACCCGCCGCCGAAGTCGTAGGGCCGGTACCGCTCGATCTGGCGCGGCCGACCGTCGCGATCCGGATCGTCCAGGTAGAAGGCGACCCGCGCCACGTCCTTCTCGGGAGTGAGGAACACGTAGATCGGACCCGACACCGGCTGGCCTTCGAGGGGGACCGCGTTGCTCCGATCGGGACTCGACGACACCAGGAACCCGAAGCCCGCCGGCGGCTCGTCGCGACCGTTGTCGACCTCGAAGTCGGCGGCGATCGTCACCCGATCTCCTCCGTCGAGATGCAGCACGACCTCGACGCGATGCGGCCCGTCCGCGATCCGTTTGGTCGAGAAGGGGCGCGCCACCCGCTCCGAGCCGCCGGCCATGTCGTGGGGCGCGAAGCGCTCCACCTGGAGCGGTCGACCGAGAGGGCCGCTCGGATCGAGGTGGAACTCGGCGCGGACGATCCCCTCGCCGGGCGAGACGAACACGTAGGCGTCCCCCGAGAGCCGCGCGTCGGCGAGCGCCTGCGGATCGCTCCGATCGTTGGACGTGCTCACCAGGAGCGTGTAGTCCGCGGGTTCGGGCTCCGGCTCGGGCGAGGGCGGGGGCTCCGGCGGGGGCACCACCATCACCACCTGGCTCGCGGTCCCCGTCGCCCCGAGATCGTCGACCACGGTGAGCGTGACGGGGTAGGCACCCTCCTGCTCGTACACGTGCACGATCTCGGGGCCGCTCGCCTGGCGGCCATCACCGAGATCCCAGCCATAGGACACCACGGCACCGTCGTCGGTCGACGAGCGGGCGTCGAGAAGCACGCGGAGCGGGGCCTCGCCGGTCCGGGGCGACACCGTGAAGCTCGCCACGGGCGCCGGATTCGGCGATCCATCGCCCGTGCGCACGACCAGGGCGGCCACGTCGCCCGCGAAGGGAGCCGGCCCGAGCGTCACCACCGCGCCCCCGTCGAGCTCCGCCCCGTCGCTCCAGACGCCGGTCTGGGGATCGAACCATGCGAAGGCGAAGCGCCCGTCGTCGCCGCGAAGATCGAGGCTCAGGCTGCCACCTTCGGGGTGATAGAGCGCGTAGCTGTCGCCCGGACGGGCCAGCACGAAGGTCTTGCCACCGGCATCCGAGCTGCCCAGATCGGGCCGCGGCTGCATCCGCCAGAAGGGCAGCGCGTCCATGAAGTCGAGCGCGTGGCCCGTCCAGCGGAGCGCTGTCTCCATGGCGCGGAAGTCGTCGATCTGCTGGTCGAACGAGTGTCCGCCCCCGTCCTGCTGCACGTACCACTCGAAGCCGCCACCACCGCTCATGAGCGTCGGCCACAGGAAGGTGCGGCGGCCGTGCGGGTATCCGCGCTGCTCGTCGGTGGGATCGTTCTCGATGCGCTGCGGCTCGTCGATCGAGACGACCCAGGGCACACCGCTCGCGGCCGAACGCTCGCGCCATTCGACGACGACGTCGCCCTCGTCGAATCCGCCCTCGTTCACCTGGAAGGCCGTCATATCGAAGTCGCCGTTGCCCACGAGCGGTCCGTAGAAGCTCTCCATCTGGTTGGTGTGGATGTGGGTCGTCACGGGATGGTCGTAGGGATCGAGGGCCTTCAGGTGCGCCGCGAAGGCCCGACGCCGCTGCGTCCCGTAGTCGTTCTCCTCTCCGACATCCCACTGAAGGCCCAGGTGGTGTCCGAAGCGCGCCACGAGCTCGCGGTAGAAGAGCTTGCGCTCGGGGCCGAGCTGACCCTGATCGTGGTAGTTCTCGTTGCCCGACTCGGTCTCGGCGAGCTGGAAGTGGAGGAAGATGCCGAGGGCGTCGGCGTGCTCGAACACGATCTCCCACTGGCGCAGCTTGCTGGTGTCGTAGTGGGTGCGGTCCGAGGGGGCGAGGGTCGGGAAGGTGTCGCGCGCATCGCCGCCGATATTCATCGGCAGGAAGTAGACGCTGTTGCCGCCCTGCTCGGCGATGTAGTTGAGGGCCCCGATGATGCCCATGCCGGCGCCGCCGTCCCAGTCGGGGTCGCCGGGACGCCAGTCGAGCCGGTGGCCGTCGAAGCGGTGTCGGGCGTTCGGCGTGTTGTCGAAGCCGGCGTATCCGAGCAGGTTCTCGGGCACGTTCGGGCCTCCCTTGATCCAACGCTTGCCGCTTCCGGCGAAGGCCAGGTAGTGGTCGCCCACGTTGGTCAGGAACCCGTGCTCGGGCGCGCGGAAGTCGAAGCCCGATTTGTCGCTCGGCGCGACGTCGAAGCTCGCGCCCTCGCCGTCGAAGCCGGTGGGCGTCCCAGCCGCGGGGTCGAGCGACACGGCCACCTCGTCTCCCGAGCGGAACGAGGCCTCGACCTCCCAGCGTCCGACCTCGTCGGGCGCCAGGCGACAGGCCCAGACGTCGCCACGGGTTCCGCCGGCGCCGTCGGCGTCGAAGAAGCCGGGCACGCGGACGATCTGGCCCGACGGCCCTTCGAACCGACATTCGAGCCGGTAGTCGAGAAAGGGATTCGGGCTCGATTCGTTCTCGGCGTGGAAGGGGCCGGTGAACCGGACCTCCACGGCGTGCCACTGCTGCAGCGTCCCTTCGACGCGCGCGGCCCCAGCCGGCGTGCCCACGACCAGCAGACCCAGAGCCACGAGAACCATCCGGAACGCACGAGGGATCAGGCCCGACATCGACACCTCCTCAGCAGGTGAGGTCGTTATCGGGAACGGTCCAGGGTGCCCTCGGTAAGCGGCGTCACACGCTCGGATTCGGCTGCGCCCGGGGCGGGTTCGGGTGGCGCCTGCCGCGCCGATGCCCGCGGCCC
>CAYYUT010000340.1:0-4618 GCA_964474935.1 uncultured Spirochaetales bacterium | reverse complement strand
GGCGCCTGCCGGGCGAGGAATGCCACCTGCGCGTCGCGTTCCGTGCGCGGCGCCGCACGGAGTGGGCCGAGGCCGGTCACGAACGGGCCTGGGCGCAGCTCGAGGTGCCCTGTCCGCAGCGACGCGCCCGACCACCGAGGCTCCCCGGGCCGCCCGCGCTCCGGGTCGAGCCCCGGGGCGAGCGCACGCGGCTCGAGGCGGAGCGCCTGGAGGCCGTCGTCGATCCGGCGAACGGGCGACTCGTCTTGCTCGAATCCGAGGCGGCACCGCTCCTCGACCTCCTGCCGGCTCCGTGGCTCTGGCGCGCGCCGCTCGACAACGACGGCACCTATGGTCAGGGACCCGCAGGTCGCTGGCGCGAGTGGGGTCTCGACCGTCTCGCGCCGAGCGACTCGGCGCCCCCAACGGGCGGGCTGCGCCGACGGGCGAGGGAGTGGCGCGCCGTGTGCGACGAGCGCTGGGAGGGCGCGTCGGCGGAGGTCTCCGTGGCATTCCGCTCGGTGCTGAGCTTCCCGTCGCATGGCGGCGTGCGCCTCGAGCACACCCTCCGGATTCCGGAGTCGCTCGACGATCTCCCGCGGGTGGGTGTCCGCATGGCCCTGCCCGCCGGCCACGAAGAGGTCGAATGGCTCGGTCTCGGGCCCCACGAGTGCTACGCCGACCGAGCCGTCGGCGCCTGGATCGCGCGCCATCGCCGCAACGTCGACGCGATGGCCGAGCCCTACGTCCGGCCGCAATCCCACGGGAACCGCTGCGGGGTACGCTGGCTGGTGTTGCGGCGCGCGGACGGTGCCTCGGTCCTGTTCGTCGCCTCCGGGCTGGTCGAGTTCACCGCGAGCCACTACCCCGACGAGGCGCTCGCGGCGGCGCGCCACGAGACCGATCTCGTACGCGACCCCCGCACGTTCCTGCACCTCGACGTTCGCCAGCGCGGCGTCGGGACGGGCGCCTGTGGCCCCGACACCCTCGCGCGATACCGGGTGGGCGGCGGACTCCATCGTCTCGCCTACCACCTCGTGCCGCTCCGAAAGGGCGAAGACCCGGCGACGATCGCCCGCTCGATCCGGAGCCGCGAGCGGTAATCGGCGCAGCAGGATTCCGTTCCGGAAGTTCGGCATCGCGTCGGGCTGTCCGCCCGCACGGCCCCGAACGCACCGAGGACGCGGATTCAGGTCGCTGGCAAGTCGCGCCGGACGTGGCGCACCCCGGCCCAGGATGTCGTCGCCGTCCGCCGGGCCGACCGGTCGATCTGCACACCTCGCTCAAGCGCGGGCGTCCGCAGGCCGACCAAACCGTCGGGTGGTACGCCATGACCGATCTCGACCGTCTCTGGGTGCTCGTCGCCGCAGCGCTCGTCTACTTCATGCAGGCCGGCTTCCTCTGCTTCGAGGTCGGCTGCGTCCGCCCCAAGTCGGTGCGGGTCGTCACCATGAAGAACGGCATGGACTGGGTGGTCTCGGCCCTGGCGTTCGCACTCGTCGGCTTCGGCCTGATGTTCGGCGCCGACGTGGGCGGGCTGGTGGGTACGACCTTCTTCGGGCTGCGCGACCTCGCGAGCGGTGACGACTGGGTCTTCTTCCTGTTCCAGCTCGGCTTCGCCGTCACGGCGGTCACGATCGTATCGGGTGCGCTCGCCGAGCGGGCGAGCTTCGCGTCCTACCTGGCGGCCTCCTTCTTCGTCGCCCTGATCGTGTATCCGGTGTTCGGTCACTGGGCGTGGGGATCCGCCTGGGTCGAGGGCAATCAGGCCTGGCTCGCCGACCTCGGTTTCATGGATTTCGCGGGCTCGACCGTGGTGCACTCGGTGGGCGCCTGGGTCGCGCTCGTCGGCGCCTGGTTCGTCGGTCCGCGTCTCGGCCGATTCCGTCCGGATGGGGAGCCCGAGAGCTTCGCCCCGTCGAGCATCCCGATGGCGGCGCTCGGAGCGTTGATCCTGACGCTCGGTTGGTGGGGCTTCAACGGCGGGAGCACGCTGGCCTTCGACGGCAGCGTCGGATCGATCATCACCAACACCCTGCTCGCCGGATCGGCGGGTTCGGGCGTGGCACTCCTGCACTGCTGGTTCCTGCAGCGAAAGCAGGGCCTCGACCTCAAGATCCTCGGGGGCCTGCTGAGCGGTCTGGTGGCGATCACCGCGGGCTGCAACGTCGTCGAGCCCCTCGCCGCGGTCGCGATCGGCGGCATCGCCGGTGTGCTCCACAACGTCTCGGCCGAGTTCATCCTGCGCAGGCTCCGCATCGACGACCCGGTGGGCGCCGTCGCCGTCCATGGGGTGGCGGGGGCCTGGGGGACGTTCGCGGTGGCGCTCTTCGGAGACGCCGCGCTCCTGGCCCATCCACGGGGCATGCAGGCACTGGTGCAGCTCGCCGGGATCGGGGCCTGCTTCGTGTGGTCGGGTGCCACCGCCCTGGCGGTGTTCGGCCTCGTGCAGGCGACCTTCGGGCTCCGGGTGGCTCCCGAGCAGGAGCTCGCCGGGATCGATACGAGCGGCGAGCTGGTGCTCGCGTCCTGCGACGAGCCGCCGATGGACGAGGACACCCTGCGCGAGCTGTTGGCCGGCTGAGACGATGCCCGGACCGGCCGACGAGCTCGTGTTCGACACCATCCTGGTCCGGAAGTCGGAATCCGGCTTCAACCCGGTTTCGATCGAGGGCTTCGTGGGCCTTCCGGTCGACGTGCGCATCCGGATGATTCGCGAGGGACACGTGCGCTTCCTGTCCGGCGAGACGATCGTCGCCACCTACGACGCGCTGCGCAGCCTGCAGACCTGGCGCAAGCAGGCGGCCGGCGCCTGAGCCTCTCCTCGTCCCCGCATCGCCGCGCTCCTGCCCGATCTCGGTGGCGGGCCTCGGCCCCACGCGCGCCGCGAGCGGGCTAGTCTCGGCGTCGAGGAGGGTCCCCGATGGCGGACACAACGGTTCGGATCCACGACATGCTTGGCTATCTCGCCGAGGGGCGCATCATGGATGCCATGCGCGAGTTCTATGCCGACGATGTGGTGATGGAGGAGCCGGCCTACGGCCAGACGGTCGGGCTTGCGGCCAACCTGGAGCGCGAAGAGAAGTTCGTGGCCTCGGTGGCCGAGTTCAAGAACTTCGAGGCGCTCGAGGTCGGGGTCGGCGAGAACTGCTCGTTCTACGAGAACGTGATGGACTGGGTGGACGTGGAGGGCAACGAGATCCACGTGGAGCAGGTGGTCGTGGCCGAGTGGCGAGACGGCAAGATCGTCCACGAGCGGTTCTACTACGACAACAGTCGCTGATCGCGACGCGCCCGATCCGCGAGATGAGAGGGTGCAGGCCGGGGGGTCCATGTCGGACGTCGTGCGCTACGGGATCATCGGGACCGGGATGATGGGCCACGAGCACATCCGCAACCTCGCCCTGATCCCGGGGGCCGAGGTGGTCGCCTACTCCGATCCGGTTCCGGGTCAGCGCTGGTGGACCGAGCAGCTCCTCGGCCGTGGCCGCGCGGCGGGCTACGAAGACCATCGCGGTCTGCTCGCCCGCGACGACGTGGATGCCGTGGTGGTGGCGAGCCCGAACCACACCCACCGGGCGATCCTCGAGGACGTCTTCCGCACCGACAAACACGTGCTGGTCGAGAAGCCTCTGGCCACGACGGTGGCCGATGCCCGCTGGACGGTGGATGCGGCCGAGAAGCACTCGGGGCTGGTGTGGGTCGGGATGGAGTATCGCTACATGGCCCCGCTGGTGGCGCTGCTCGCAGAACTCGGGGCGGGGACGGCGGGGCGCGTTCGCATGGTGGCGATCCGGGAGCACCGCTTCCCATTCCTCCCGAAGGTGGGCGACTGGAACCGTCTGGCCCGGAACACGGGCGGCACCTTCGTGGAGAAGTGCTGCCACTTCTTCGATCTCATGCGCCTGCTGGTCGGATCGGAGCCGGTGCGGGTCTTCGCATCGGCGGCGCAGTCCGTGAATCACCTCGACGAGACGAGCCCTGGCGGCCGCGCCGACATGATCGACCACGGCTTCGTGGTGGTCGATTTCGAGAACGGCGCGCGCGGTCTCCTCGACCTCTGCATGTTCGCCGAGGCCAGCCGGAACGAGCAGGAGATCGCCGTGACGGGGGACGCCGGCAAGCTCGAATGCTCGATCCCTCGGGCCGAGCTCGTCGTCGGTCGGCGCGCACCGCATTCGGTCGAGGTGCGCACCGTCGATACCGACCCCAAGGTCCTCGCGGCCGGTCTGCACCACGGGTCGACCTTCGTCGAGCACCAGGAGTTCCGGGCGGCCATCCGGTCGGGTCGACCCGCGACCGTCTCGCCGCTCGACGGGCTGCGCGCCGTCGAGATAGGGGTGGCGGCCGAGCGCTCGGCCGTCGAGGGCCGTCCCGTAGCCCACGACGAGCAAGCCAGAGCGCTCTCCCCGGCCCGCGCAAGGCCCCACCCTCGAGGCTCAGCGCGCTGCGTCACCCTCGCCGCCTGCGGGGCGGCCACGCTCGCGGTGGCCTACTCCCACCCGCGGATCGCCTGGAAGGGCCACCCGGTCGGCGGGCCCGTGGTGAACGTGGTCGGATACGGCGTGCTCTCGCCTCTTGCCGGGTGGGCGGTCGTGGGCGTGGCCCGCCGCGAACCAAGCGCCATGCTGCGCCTCTT
>CAYYUT010000339.1:0-4632 GCA_964474935.1 uncultured Spirochaetales bacterium | reverse complement strand
GCGAGAAGGCGCGGGCCGGCGCCTACCAGAGCCTCCACGACCAGCCTCGCACCATGCCCGAGACCCACCGCCGGCTCCAGTCCGAGACCGCCACCCTCGTACAGGCGCTGCGCGCCCCGAACGTCCGCGGACGCTGGGGCGAGGTCCAGCTTCGCCGAGTGGTGGAACTGGCGGGCATGGTGAACTACTGCGACTTCCGCGAGCAGGCGACGCCGGAAGGTTCGAGCAGCCGGCTGCGGCCGGACCTGGTGGTCCAGCTCCCGAACCAGAAATCGGTGGTGGTGGACGCCAAGGCGCCGCTCGCCGCCTTCCTCGACGCGATGGAGGCGAAGGAGCCGGCCGCGCAGACGGCCAAGCTCCGCGAGCACGCACGCCAGGTGCGCGAGCACGCCCGGCGACTCTCGGACAAGGCCTACTGGAACGATCTCGAGACGACGCCCGAGTTCGTGTGCATGTTCCTCCCGGGCGAGACCTTCTTCCACGCCGCCCTCGAGCAGGATCCCGAGCTGATCGAGTACGCCGTGGCGCGGCGCGTGATCCCGGCGAGCCCGACCACCCTGATCGCGCTGCTGCGTGCGGTCGAGTACGGTTGGCGCCAGGAGCAGGTCGCCCGCAACGCCGAGGAGATCAGTCGTCTCGGTCGCGAGCTCCACGAGAGGATCCGGACCATGGCCGAGCACTTCGCGCGCGTCGGCAAGGGGATCGACCAGGCCGCCACGGCCTACAACAAGACGCTGGGATCGCTCGAGCAGCGGGTGCTCGTGTCGGCGCGCCGCTTTCGTGAACTCGGCTCGGCGTCGGGGAACGAGATCCCCGCGCCTCCGCCCGCCGAGACGCGTCCGCGTCTTCCCGACCGACCCGACACCGATCTCGCGCGCCCCGGAGAGACGACTTGATGTCGCAGACCCTCCCCGAGCTGATGGAGCTACTGGATCTCGAGGAGCTCGAGCTCAACATCTTCCGGGGTCGCAGCCCCGACGAGGATCGCCAGCGGGTGTTCGGGGGCCAGGTCGCGGGCCAGGCACTCGTGGCGGCCTACCGGACCGTCGAGCGGGGCCAGGTCCATTCCCTGCACGCCTACTTCCTCCGGCCCGGCGACCCCAAGGTGCCGATCCTGTACGACGTCGACCGGATCCGCGACGGCCGCACCTTCAGCACCCGTCGTGTCGTCGCGATCCAGCACGGGCGCGCGATCTTCCATCTCTCGGCCTCGTTCCAGCCCCCCGAGGAGGGCCCCGAGCACCAGGCCCCGATGCCCGAGGTGCCCGACCCCGAGAGCCTTCCCACCTGGGAGGAGCGCATGAAGGTGGTGGTGCGGGAGGCCGGCGACAAGCTCCGCCCCGAGGTGCGCAAGTGGCTGATGCGCGAACGCCCCTTCGACATGCGTGCGATCGAACCCATCGACTACTGGGGACGCACGCGTCGCGAGCCCCACAAACAGGTCTGGATCCGCGCGCGCGGCTCGCTCCCGGACGCGCCGATGCTGCACCAGTGCGTGGTGGCCTACGCCTCGGACATGACCCTGCTCGACACGATCACCCTTCCGCACGGGTTGTCGTGGGCCGACGACAGCTTCATGATGGCGAGCCTCGATCACGCGATGTGGTTCCATCGACCCTTCCGGGCCGATGAGTGGCTGCTCTACGACCAGCACAGCCCCGCAGCCTACGGTGCGCGTGGCTTCACGACCGGCGGGCTCTTCACGATCGACGGGACACTCGTCTGCTCGGTCGCCCAGGAAGGGCTCGTGCGACCCACCAAGGGTCGTTAGGGCCCACCGTCACTCGCCCGGGCCCCGGCCGCGGCTCCGGCCGGAGCGGGGCCCGGCCACTCAGCTGCGACCGTGGCGCTCGCGGAAGCGTCGCGCCTGCTCGGCGAACACCCAGGTCAGGATGCGGGTGCGGACGTCCTCGTCGAGGTCCTCGAACGTCACGGCCACGCGATGGGCCAACCGACGCGGATCGTCGGCGTCCTCGACCCGCACGACCCGGGCCCCGACGCGCACGGGCGCCGCCTCGGGCAGCTCGAACCCGAGCTCGAGTCTCTCGTCGGGATCGTGCGAGTCGCTCGTCTCGAAGCGTGCCCCGCCGGCGCTCAGGTCCACCAGGGTGGGCACCCGGTGCCGACCCTCCAGATTCCGCTGGAGGCGTCGCAGACGCGCCGCGGATCGGCTCCGGGGTGCGGCGCCATCGGCACCGCTCTTCCGGACCACCTCGACGCGGATCCCGTGGGTGGTGACGCGGACGTCGTCGCGCTCCTGCACCCGCTTCCAGGCGTCGAGCCGGTTCAGCTGGACGCGGTCGGAGCTGGTGGCATCCACCTCGGCGAGGCTGCGGTAGCGGGCGTCCTCGCTCACCATCCGCAGGATCGATACGGTGTCACCGGCGGCGATCCCGATGCCGTCCTTGAGCACGACCTCGAGCTCTTCGTCGCCGCTCGCGCACACGGTGGCGTCCACGTCGAACGAGCGGCCCTGGATCCGGATCCGTTCTCCCTGTGCGAGCTCGGGTAGCTGTGTGCTCACGGTCGTCACCCCCAGGGCCGTGCGGCTGGCAGGCTCCGGGTTTCGCCCCAGACGGGCGCACCTCTTGGTGGCCTCATCGGGAGAAGACCGGGCCGTCTTGACCGGGGCGAAGCTCGTGCCGAAGCCGAGCCGTGGTCGACGGCCGCCGGACCGGGCGATCGCCGCGCGTTAGGCTCGCACCGGAACGCTGGAGGAGCGCGCGTGTCGTCTTGTCTCATCGCCGGCTGCGGCTACGTCGGAAGCGCCCTCGGAGAGCGTCTGAAGGCGGCCGGCCACGAGGTCACCGGCCTTCGGCGGCGTCCCGAGGCGCTGCCCGACGCGATCCGGGCGGTCGCGGCCGACCTCCTGCGCCCCGAGACCCTGGAGTCGCTGCCCGAGAGCCGCTGGGTCTTCTACACGGCGGCCGCCTCGGGGCGCGACGAACGCGCCTACCGCGAGGCCTACGTCGAGGGTCTCGCCCATCTGCTCGATTCGATGAGCCGCTGGCGGGTGCCGCCCGAGCGCGTGCTCTTCACCTCGAGCACGGGCGTCTATCACCAGACCGATGGCGCCTGGGTCGACGAGGAGTCGCCCACCGAGCCCGCCACGTTCAGCGGTCGCATCCTGCTCGAGGCCGAGTCGGTACTGCGCGCGTCGCCCTTCACGAGCATCTCGGTCCGCTTCGGGGGCATCTACGGTCCCGGACGCACGCGGACCATCGAACGCGTCCGCTCGGGCGAGGCGCGCCTGCCCGCGGCGGGTCCGGTCTACAGCAATCGGATCCATCGCGACGACTGCGCGGGGGTGCTCGAGCATCTGGCGGCGCTCGCCGAGCCGGCCGATTGCTACGTGGGCGTCGACCACGATCCCGCCGATCTGGCCGACGTCTACCGATGGCTGGCCGAGCTTCTCGGTGTGGGGGCGCCGGCCCAGGACCCGCCCTCTGCTGCGTCGGGTCCTGCGCAGCGCCCGGGAGGTCGCGCGGGCAGCAACAAACGCTGTCGCAACCGGCGCCTGGTGGAGAGCGGATACACGTTTCGATTTCCGAGCTTCCGCGAGGGCTACCGCACGCTGCTGGGCCTCTGAGCCCTCCCCGCGACGCAGTCCGGCCGGGGCGGATCTGCTAATCCTCGCATCGCCGCGAGCCCTCGACTCCACGGCGAAGGTGAACCGACCCAGACATGTCGAGCCAACCCGAGAACGGCGCCGATCGGCGTCTCGGCGACTTCCTTGCGGCCTGGGTCGACCGCGTGCAGCGTCGTGCGCGACCCGTCGCGGCCCTCATCCTGTTGGCCACACTCGGAGCGCTCGGCTACGCGGTCTTCAATCTCGGCGTGAACGCCGACGCCAGTCGCATCGTCTCGCGCGACCTCGCCTTCCGCCGGCTCTACGACCAGTTCGCCCAGGTCTTCCCGATTCTCGACGAGGCGCTCCTGGTGGTGGTCGACGCCGAGACGCCCTACGACGCGAGTCGGGCGGCCGAGGCGTTGGCAGCGCGGCTCGCGGAACGGCCCGATCGCTTCCAGGACGTCTTCGTGCCGGGCGAAGGCGCCTTCTTCCATCGCCACGCCCTGCTCTATCTGTCGCCGACCGAGCTCGAGAACCTCGCCGACCAGCTGGCCGAATATCAACCCGTGCTCGCCGAGCTGGCGCGGGACGGCAGCCTCCACGGACTGGTGTCGGCCCTGGCCGACGCGGTCGAGTCGGCCCCCATCGAGACGCTGGCGCACCTCGACTGGACCTCGCTCCTCGAACGGTTGGCTCAGGGCGCCGAAGCGGCGCTCGAAGACGAGGACCGGCAGGCCTGGTGGCACTCGCTCCTCTACGGCCAGTTCTTTCCCGACAGCTCGCCTCGACGCGTGATCATCACGCAGCCCGTGCTCGATCTGCAGAGTCTCCTGCCCGCGCGCGATGCCATTCTCGAGGTGCGGCGGGCCTCCGAGGAGCTCGGCCTGGTCGCGGCCCAGGGAATCGACGTGCGGGTCACGGGCAACGTCGCCCTCAACTTCGAAGAGATGCTGGTCGTGGCCTACCAGGCCTTCACCGCCGGCGCGGCGTCGTTCCTGCTCGTCGGGATCATCCTGACTGTGGGCCTGAGCTCGTCGCGTCTGATCGCCTCGATTCTCGTC
>CAYYUT010000338.1:0-4642 GCA_964474935.1 uncultured Spirochaetales bacterium | reverse complement strand
GCGACGATCGCGACACCGATCACGGCTGCCACCGCGAGCCACTGCTGCACGGACAGGGCGTCGATCCACGCGGCCACGGCGCTCGAGCCGAAGACGCCACCGAAGACGCCGCCGAACCCCACCACGCCGTAGAGCCGCTTGGCCGAGTCCGGGGAGACGCTGTCGTTCAGGAAGGCAAAGAAGGTCGCCACCATGAGCGTGCTGAAGAGATCGCCGAAGAGATAGAAGCTCCAGACGGTGCCCGCCTCGGGGCTCGCGAGCAGGCTCGCGTAGCCGGCGTAGCCGGCGAGGAAGAACCCCGAGAAGAGGAAGGTGAGCTGCTGGCGCCGGAAGCGGCCCGACAGCAGCGTGAAGACGCCCGCCGCCACCAGGGCCACCAGCATGTTGAGCACCTTGGCGATCAGCTCGGCCTGGGCCCCGGTGAGCAAGGCGCCGAAGATCGCGAAGCCGGTCTCGTCGTAGAAGCGGATGAAGAGGGCCTTCTTGAGCGGCTTGAGGATCCAGAAGCTCGTGATCACCAGGAAGAAGTAGCCGAACATCAGGAGCGCGAACGGGACCTCGTCGCGCCGGAAGTCGAAGAATCTCCTCCAGCCCTGGGGCGTACTCACCTGGGGCGTGCTCACCGGGTACCTCTCGCGCGCCCGTCCCGCCCGTGGGTCGGCGGGCGACGCGTGCCTGACGGGGCGGGGGATCGCTCGAACGGGGCTCACCTTAGCGTTCCTGGCCTCGCGCGCTGTCTTACCAGGCGGGATCCGGCCCGAACCGAACGCGATCTGCGGTTTTTGCGTACGATGCGGTCGGCGTCGTTCGGAAGGCGCGCCGGGTGGAACGCGTGGGCGAGAAGACGTTCGAGGATCGGATCGAAGCCGTGCTCCGGCGCGAGATCGTCGGGGTGCACAGGTTCCTCGGGGCCGAACGCCTGTCGGGTGGCGCGAGCCAGGAGACCTACCGCCTCACGGTCGAGACGTCGGCCGGCGAGCGAGAGTTCGCCCTGCGGCGTGCCACCGGCGGCGGCGACCGCGCCGAGACGGTGCTCTCGGGACCGGGCATGCGGGTCGAGGCCCGGCTCATCGAGGCCGCGCGCGCCGCGGGCGTGCCCGGGCCCGCCATCCACCACGTGTTCGAGCCGGACGACGGCCTCGGGGAGGGCTTCGTGATGGACTGGCTCGAGGGCGAAACCCTCGGCCCGCGCATCAATCGATCGGAGGCGCTGGCGGACGTGCGCCCCCGGCTCGCCCGCGAGTGCGGCCGCATCCTCGCACGCATCCACGCGATCGACCTCGACGCCACCGGGCTCCGCGACGCCCTCCGCGAGCTGTCACCCGAGACCCACGTGTGCGAGACCTGGGAGCGCTATCAGGCCTACGACCTGCCCCAGCCCATGATCGACTATACGGCACGCTGGCTGCTCGCCTCGCTCCCCGAGCCGGGCCCGGCCCGTCTGGTGCACAACGACTTCCGGAACGGGAACCTGATGGTGACCCCCGACGGTGTCGCAGCGGTGCTCGACTGGGAGCTCGCCCACGTCGGTGATCCGATGCGCGACCTCGGTTGGCTCTGCACCAACTCGTGGCGCTTCGGCGGCGCGCAGCCGGTCGGCGGATTCGGCACGCGCGAGGAGCTCTTCGCCGGCTACGAGGAGGCGAGCGGCCAGCCGGTCGATCCCGAGGCGGTGCGCTTCTGGGAGGTGTTCGGCTCGTTCTGGTGGGCGGTCGGGTCCCTCGAGATGGCCATGCAACACCGGAACCGGCTCGAACGCAGCGTCGAACGTGCGGCGATCGGTCGGCGCACCAGCGAGTGCCAGATCGACTGCGCGAACCTGCTGATTCCCGGCCCCGTGACCCTGGTCGCGCCGGCCGAGCCGGCGCCGCTCGCCCTGCCCCGCGCCGACGAGCTGCTCGAGAGCGTCCACGAGCATCTGGCGGGCGAGGTGGCCGGGCAGGCCTCGGGGCGCGGACGCTTCCTGGCACGGGTGGCCGCCAATGCGGTCGGCATCGTGGCCCGCGAGCTCACGCTCGGGCCGCCCGCGCGCGCGGCGGCGCTGGCGCGGCTCGAGCGCTGGCTCGGCCACCGCGGCGAGCTCGCGGCGCTACGGGCCGAGCTGTGCGCCCGGCTCCGCGACGGATCGGCGGCGCTCGACGATCCGACGCTCCAGACCCATCTGCGCCTGTCGGTCGCCGACCAGGTGGCGATCGACCAGCCCCGCTACTCGGGGCTCGCCACGGCCCTCGCGGCCGACTAACGGCCCTTCCAGTTCGGCTCGCGCTTCTCGGCGAAGGCGCGCGGGCCTTCCTTCGCATCCTCGCTCGCGAACACCTTCCCGGTGAGCGGTGTCTGGAGGGTCCAGCTCTCCTCCTCGGTCAGGCCGCGCGACTCGCGCACGATCTGTTTGCTCGCCGCCACGGCCAGCGGTGCGTTGCGCGCCACCAGCGCCGCGAGCTCGAGCGCCACCTCGACCGACTTGCCGGGCTCGGCGACCCGCGCCACCAGGCCGAGCTCGTGGGCCTTCTCGGCCAGGATCGGCTCGGCGGTGAGCGCCATCTCCATCGCCACTCCGTACGGCACCCGGCTGGGCAGTCGGAAGAGGCCGCCCCCCGCCGCGAACAGGCCGCGCTTCACCTCGGGGATGCCGAGCTTCACGCCGCGGGCCGCGACGATCAGATCGCACGAGAGCGCGATCTCGAGCCCACCGGCCAGCGCGAAGCCTTCCACCGCCGCGATGATCGGCTTGCGGGCACCGTTGCGCAGGAACTCCGTGAAGCCCTTCGGCGGCCCCTCCGAGAGGAAGGCCTTGAGGTCCATCCCCGCGCTGAACGAGCCGCCCGCGCCCGTGAGCACACCGGCCGTGAGACCGTCGTCGGAGTCGAGCTCCTCGATGGCGGCCACCAGCCCCTGCCCGAGAGCACTGTTCACCGCATTGCGGGCCTCGGGACGGTTCAGGGTGATGAGCCGCACGCGCCCGTGGGTTTCGGTCAGGATCTCATCGGCCATGCCGATCCTCCTTGGTTCCGGACGGAGTCCGTTCGCTCACTTCGGGGGCATCCGGATGCCGCCGTCCACGCGCAGCGTCTCGCCGTTCATGTAGTCGTTGGTGACGCACTCGGCGACCATCGACGCGAGCTCGCTCGCGTGGCCGAGCCGCTTCGGGAAGAGCACGTTCCGACCGAGGTTGGCCTTGAACTGCTCCGACGCCTCGCCCTGTCCGTAGATGGGCGTGTCGATCAGGCCCGGCGCGATGCAGTTCACCCGGATCCCGATCGCCGAGAGATCGCGCGCGACCGGGAGCGTGAGACCCACCACGCCACCCTTGGAGGCCGAGTAGGCCGCCTGCCCGATCTGGCCGTCGAACGCGGCCACCGACGCGATGTTCACGATCGCGCCGCGCTGTCCGTCCTCGTCGACCGGATCGAGCTTCGACATGGCCGCCGCCGCGAGTCGCAGCGTGTTGAACGTCCCCACCAGATTCACCCGGATCACGAACTCGAACTGATCGAGCGGGAAGGGCTTGCCCTCCCGATTGACCGTGCGGTTGGCGTTGCCGAGGCCGGCGGCGTTCACCACCGCGCGGAGCGGCCCGAGGCCGAGGGCCGTGTCGATGGCCGACTGCACCTGGTCCGGATCGGAGACGTCGGTCTTCACGAACTCGCCACCGAGGTCGGTGGCGACGGCCTTGCCCTTCTCTTCGTTCAGGTCGCAGACGACCGGCTTCGCGCCGAGGACGGTGAGGCGGCGTGCGCTCGCCTCACCGATTCCCGACGCGCCGCCCGTCACCAGGACCGATGCGCCTTCGAGCTCCATTACGAGATCCTCTCGATCAGGGTGGCGTTCGCCAGGCCACCGCCCTCGCACATCACCTGCAGGCCGTAGCGGCCGCCGCGACGCTCGAGCTCGTGGAGCAGGGTCGACATCAGCTTGGTGCCCGAGCAGCCGAGCGGATGCCCGAGCGCGATGGCGCCGCCGTTCACGTTGACGCGGTCCATGTCGGCGCCGGTCTCCTTCTGCCAGGCGAGCACCACCGACGCGAAGGCCTCGTTCACCTCGAAGAGATCGATGTCGCTGATCGACAGACCGCTCCGCTCGAGGATCTTCTGGGTCGCCGGGATCGGCCCCGTGAGCATCGTCACCGGGTCGGCGCCGGCCACCGCGAACGAGTGGAAGCGCGCGCGGGGCGTCAGGCCGAGCTCGCGCGCCTTCTCCGGAGTCATCGTCAGGAGCGCCGAGGCGCCGTCGCTGATCTGGGAGCTGTTGCCCGCCGTGATCTTGCCGTCCTCCTTGAAGGCGGGACGCAGGCCCGCGAGCTTCTCGGCCGTGGTGCCGGGCCGGATGCCTTCGTCCACCGACATCAGGCTCTCGTGGCCCTCGTCGTCGACGACCGGAACCGGGATGATTTCGTCCTTGAAGCGGCCGTCGGCGGTGGCCTTCTCGGCGAGCTGCTGCGAGCGGGCGCCGAAGCGGTCGAGGTCCTCGCGGGTGAGGCCCCACTGGTCGGCGATCATGTCGGCGCCAATGCCCTGCGGAGGCAGGCCCGTCTCCTTGTAACGCTCCTGCATCTCCTTCGGGAACGGGAAGTCGAGGCCCTTCACGACCGAGGCGCCCATCGGCGCCTTCGTCATCACCTCGACGCCCGCCGCGATGGCGCCGT
>CAYYUT010000337.1:0-4647 GCA_964474935.1 uncultured Spirochaetales bacterium | reverse complement strand
CGAACAGGTGACCCTGGCGCCCGCTGAGCCGCGTACCTGGGAAGTGCTGGTGACCAACACGGGCACTCAGGGCGACACCTTCGCCCTGAGTGTGGCGGGGCTAACGGCCCTCGGTGGCAGCCTGAGCAGCGCCAGTGTGACCCTGGATGCGGGCGCTGCGACCAGCGTGCAACTGAGCGCCAGCGGGCCAGATTTTGTGCTGCCGGGGGTGTATCCCTTCCGCGTCACGGCGCAGTCGCAGGCCAGCCAGTCGGTGCGCGGCTTCGATGAGGCCAACCTTGTGGCCGCCGAGTTTAGCGAGGTCGTGGTCACGCTGTCGCCCGAGGCCAGATCGGCGTCCTCGAAGCTCTCGATCGCCGCCTCGGCCCGGAGCCGCCCCGAGAAGGTCTCCGGAGCCGACGCGGCACCGATCCTCAGATTCCAGAAGCCCTCCGCGTCGAGCCAGACCTCGAAGGCCGCGCCCCCGGGCGGACTCGACGGCGCCGGCTCCCCGATCGGGCTCGCGACGGGCAGCGCCACCGCGTTGGGGAGCCCGAGCAGGGGGCTCATCACGCGGGGCCATGGGAACGTCTGGTCCTGGGTGAAACGCACTCCGAGCTGCGACCCCGTCGCCGGCCGGATCCGGACGCCATCGACGTCGCCTGCGTCGACCTCCGAGGTGATCGATAGCCATCGCTCGCTCGCGATGGAGACCTCGCCCGGCTCGAGCGCACGCGCCGGATCGACCTCCGCGAGCGCGAACCCCGCCGAGGCGATGATCTCGAAGCGGCTCGGGTGGATCCCCGGGCCGCCGGTCCACGACGCCTCGAAGTGCGCGTCGTCGCTCGCACGGCCGAGTGTCAGTCCGAAGGGAATCGGAGCCCCTTCCCCACCACTGCTGCCCCACTCGGGCTCGGCCCGGATCCAGCCGACGGGAGCCGCCCGCAGGCCCGCCGCCCCGACGTGGAGCCGCCGCGGCGCCGGCGTGTCGTCCTGCTCGACCGCGAGCAACGCGCGGGCATTCGGGGACAATACGAACTCGATCCGGTCGCCATCCGTGCCGGTCTCGCTCGTGAAGTCGAACCCTCCGGGATCCTGGGCGAGCCCGTCCGAGGGCTCCAGCCCGACACCGGCGAGGCTCTCGACCGGCTCCCGCGACACCAACCGCAGGCGGTAGGAAGGCCCGCTCTCCGAGACCTCGAGATGGTAGGGCCCGTCCCAGCTCTCCTTCCAGAGACGGAGCGCCTCGCCCGCGGGCGGCCGTCCGAGCGGCGAGGGTGCGGCCGGCTCGATCAGACGCAGCACCTGATCGGCGCTCACGTCCGTCAGGGTCTGGACCCTGCCGGTCGGCCACTCGACCCGGATCTCGTCGACCTGCTCGTACGGTCCGAGTCCGAAGTGGATGCGGACATGGTCCTGGGACCCGAAGCGCACCCCGCCGAGCTGGTCGCGTCGTTGCCAGACCTCACCGGTCCGGACGAGCACCCGCGCACCGAGGCCGTCGCGGTTCGTCTCCACCCCTTCGAGATCGGCCATGATCCAGTGGTTCGCATTGCCGCGGTTCCGGTAGAGCTGGTGGGGACCGTCGTCGTGGAAGGGCGGCGCGCCCTCGCCGTTGTTCACGAAGAGATCCAGAAAGCCGTCGAGATCGTAGTCGGCCACCGCCACCACGTTCCCGATGCCGTCGGTGCTCCCGGGTGCACCGGCCCCACCGATGAGTTCGGCGAAGCTGCCGTCGCCCTGGTTCTCGAAATAGCGATTGGCGAGGTTGACGAGCGGACCCGAGCACACCAGATAGAGATCGAGGTCCATGTCGTTGTCGAAGTCGGCCGTCGTGACGTTCCCGCACTCGGTGGGGTCGCCCAGCCCGCGCGACCTGGCCACCTCGACGAGCTGACCATCCTGGAGATCGAAGAGCAGATCACGCTCCGGATCGCTCATGACCGGGGTGAACCCGATCGGCGTGATCGCCGAGATGCTCGACGTCGAGGTGACCACGACGTTGAGGGTCCTGGGGGTCCGCACCTCCCAGACACCGCGGCCGGGGTCGAAGCCGAAGTACGCCCCCGCAGGACCGTTCTCGAAGTCGGCGAGCCCATGGTGCGCGGGGTCGTCCGGCGAGAGGGTGAAGGTCCGTAGCGACGGATGGCTGCCGGCCGCACCGATGAAGATGTCGGGATTCGAGTAGATCCAGTTGCCCGGGATCGCGAAGGTGACGTCCCCCGTCGTCGCGAACTCGAAGCCGGTGATCTCGTCGGCATTCGAGACCGTCCGCGCCGAGACCCGCGCCTCGAACGACGTGTCGGACACCTGCAGCAGATCGGACGCGATGCCGGGATGCCGACTCGCATAGAGCTCGAGCTGCCCGTCGCCGTCGAAGTCGCCGATGGCCGTATCGCGAATCCGCTTGAGCGACGGCACGCCGAGCGCCGCCGCCACGTCCACCAGGCTGCTGCCGCCGAGCTCGTAGATGCGCCCCGGTCCCGACCCGATCGAGAGCATCTCGAGCTCGCCGTCGTCGTCGATGTCGAGGAGCTGGCTGTAGTTGACGAAGCGGCTGAACTCAGTCGTCTCGGGGAGCACGTCGCTCACCTCGAAGTGATGGTGTCCCTGGACGAAGAGCGCCGGCGGATCCTGGAGGTCGGAGCGGTGCACCCCGTTCAGCACGGCGTCGAGCCGCCCGTCGCGGTTCCAGTCCCACCACATCGGATGGCGGCCGCGGCCGAGCGGATTGTCGACCCCGAGCTGCGCGGCGCTCTCGACGAGGACACCGGAGTTCACGAACAATCGGTTCGGGTCCGTCGAGAGCCCCCCGCTCGCCCCCACCAGCTCGAGCAGATCCTGGTCGCCGTCGTTGTCGAAGTCGGCCCAGGCGGCGCCATGGAAGTCGCCCGTACGGTCGCCGAGCAGCCAGCCCAGGTCGACGAGCTGACCGTTGCCCTGGTTCACGTACAGGCTCGGCAGATCGCCATGGTTGCCCGCGAAGAGATCGGGATAGCCGTCCCGGTTGAGGTCGCCCCAGGCCGCGGTCCAGGAGCGTCCCGCGTGGTCGAGCCCGGCCTCCTGGGTCACCTCCTCGAAGCGGATGTCGAGATCGTCGGGCTGGCAGTCGACGGCTGCGAGCGCCCCGGCCAACAGACCGAGGACCAGCCTCCCGACCCGCCCCGGCGGGCCGATCGAACGCCGGGCGGATCGCGGCGCGGGCCACCATCCAGGCCGCCGATGGCCGGGACGTTCGGACATGGATCTCCCTTCCCGCTCTCGGGATGCTCCCCGGTAGGGTGGACGGAAGCGTCGCCGGGGTGGCGCAGCGAATGGACTGCCCCGCGGGGAAGAGGGCCGAGGCGCCACGGGCCCCGCGCCGGATGAGCTATCCCCGCAGCGGCATGGACGCGCTCGCGGATCTCGTCTCGCTGGGTCCGGCGGCGGCGGCCGGGCTCGTGGCCGCCGCGGTCGCCACGGCCGCTCTGTCGGCCCTGGTGGGGATGGCGGGCGGCATCACCCTGTTGGCCGTGATGCTCCTGTTCCTGGGACCGCTCGAGGCGATCCCGATCCACGGGGCGGTCCAGCTCGTGTCGAACGGATCGAGGACCTGGCTCCAGCGGCGCGCCGTGCGCTGGGAATGGGTCTGGCCGTATGCCCTGCCCCTGGTGCCGATGGGCTTCCTGGGTCTGGCCCTCCTGCGCGGGCTGCCCGCCGAGGCCACCCGAGCGCTGATCGGGGCGTTCGTCCTGGTCGCGACCTGGCTCCCCGGGGTGTTCGGTCTGGGCGGTCGCGTCGGGGCGGTGGAGCCCACGCGCCGATTCCTCGCGCTCGGAAGCGTGGCCGGCGTGCTCAACGTCACCATCGGAGCCGTCGGCCCCCTGATCGCACCCTTCTACCTGGGCCTGGGCATGTCGCGCTTCGAGCTGATCGGCACCAAGGCCGCGAGCCAGGCGCTCGGACACGTCTCCAAGCTCCTGGTGTTCGGGGTCGCCGGATTCGCGTTCGGAGACTACCTCGGGCTGCTGGCGCTGCTCTCGGCGGGCGTCGTGACGGGCACCTGGCTCGGCACCCGGCTGCTCGGACGGGTGAGCGAGCGGGGCTTCGTGATCCTCTACAAGGCCGTCCTCACCCTGATCGCCCTGCGCCTGGTGGTGGTGGAGTTCTGGCGACTGCTGGCGGCGTGACGCCGCGGCCGGCCTCGCACGCGCCTGGCACCCGTCGCGGTCCTACTGGCAGGTGGCGATGCCTCCGTCCACCGGGATCACCGCTCCCGTCACGTAGGCGCCGGCCCGCGAAGCCAGATAGATCGCGACCCCGGCCATGTCCTCGGGCTCACCGATCCGTCCGAGCGGGCACGAGGCCCGGATCGCATCGCCGAACCGATCGAGCGTCGCCGCCATCATCTTGCTCTCGAACGGACCGGGGGCGATGGCGTTCACGGTGATGTGGTCCGACGCGAGCTTGCGCGCCAGCGTCCGGGTCAGGTGGTGGACCGCGGCCTTGCTGGTCGAGTAGGCGTAGGTCTCGAGCATCGGCACCTGGATCCCGTCGATCGAGCCGACGTTCAGGACGCGCGCGGGGTCCTCCGGACTGGCGGCCGCCTGGAGGCGCGGCACCAGGAGCCGGGTGAGATGGAAGACCGCCTTCACGTTCAGGGCGAGGACCTTGTCCCAGGCGGCATCG
>CAYYUT010000336.1:0-4662 GCA_964474935.1 uncultured Spirochaetales bacterium | reverse complement strand
CGAGAAGAACGAGCGCAAGGGCCGCAACCCCCAGACGGGCGAGGAGATCCGGCTGGCGGCGCGGCGGGTGCTCACCTTCAAGCCGAGCCTCGTACTCAAGAACGTGCTGAACGACGAGGAGCCGGGCAGCGAGCCCGAGGACTCCGAGGAATCCGAGAGCCACGCCGGACTCGGCGAGGCGGCGAGCTAGATGGCCGCGAGACGCCGCCGGCCGGGCGGCCAGAACCGACGCTCGAAGTCCGAGCCGGGAAGCCTCCCCGACGACGGCAAGCTCTACTATCGGATCGGCGAGGTCGCCCGGATCACCGGCGTGAAGCCCTACGTCCTGCGCTACTGGGAGAGCGAGTTCCGGTGGATGTCGCCGAGCAAGTCGCGCGCGAACCAGCGTCTGTACCGCCGTCAGGACATCGAGACCATCCTGCTGATCAAGCGGCTCCTCTACGAGGAGCGCTTCACGATCGAGGGCGCCCGGAAGCGGCTGCGCGAGCTGGGCCGGGACGGTGCCGCGGCCGAGCTCGAGAAGGCGCCCGAGGCGGCTGCGGAGCAGGGCGTCGAGGTGGCGCCCGAGCCTGCGGCTCCCACGCCCGAGGTGCAGCGCGCGGTGCTCGCCGAGCTCAAGAGCGCGCTCGAAGCCATCCGTGCGATGGTCTGACAGGCGCGACGGTCCGCGACGCGCGCTGGCCTGAATCGCGCGTGGGACCGGGAGAAGCCGGCAACCGCGTCACCGCCCGCGACGCCGCGCGGCCGCCGACGCCATCCAGCCGGTGCGCTCCGTTCGGCGCGCTCAGGCCGGCAACAGGAACGACAGACCGTTCACTACCAGGTAGAGCAGGAACGAGGCGCTCCCGTAGGTGGCGATCGCGCGCACGGTGGTGAAGTCGAGCGCCTGGCGGACGGCCACGATCCCGGCCACCAGCACCCAGACTTCGATGCCCGTGTTGAGAACGATGCGTGGGATCTCGCTCGCGGGTAGACCGAGCTCGGCCTGGACGCCCGGAAGCGCGAATCCCACGATCCGGATCCAGGCGGGCGAGAAGGCGAATCCCACCGTGCGCAGCACCTCGGGGAAATCGGTCTCGGTGTGGGGGCCGCGGAAGAAGGTGGCGCCCACCGTGTAGGCGAAGAACGAGCCGCCGAGCCAGAGCACCAGGGGTTCGAGCAGCTCGACCAGGATCGGGATCGCGGCCACCTCGGGCGGGAAGCCGCGATGCAGGGAATGCAGCAGCCAGCTCCCGAGCGCCCCGGTCGCGGCCGCGAAGACCACGATCGCCAGGGCCTGGCGGATCGCCGGGGGATCGGCTTCGACCTCTTCGTAGGTGTCGGCATGGAGCGTCGCCGCGCCCCACATGCGCTGCCAGATCGAGCGCCGGTTCACGAGTCGGGACCCCCGAAGATCGATTGGAGCAGACGGGTGAGGGCGCCGCGCAGACCCGCTTGCTGGCGGGCGCTGTCGATGCTCCGAAGCACCGCCTCGGTGCCCGTGCACTCGGTGAAGCGGCCGTTCTCGTCGCGACAGCGGAGCACGAGCGGGGGCGCGTTGGCGCCGAGATCGAGCGCCGCCTCGCGCACCGCCTCGCGGTAGCGCTCGTCGCCGCCACTCGTCTGGTAGGCACGCTCGAGCAGATCGTTCCAGCGTTCGAGTCGCCGGGCGACCTCCGGGTCGGGCTCGCTCGAGGGCGCGGCGGCCGCCGCGCGCGCGAGCTGGAAGTAGCCGTACGAGAGCGAGGAGAGCGCCTCGTAGCGGTTGGCGGCGTTGGCCCCTTCGGCCACGTCGGCTTCGAGCTGCGCCGCCGCCTCGTCGCTGAGCTCGCCCTCTTCGAGGCCGGCGAAGAAATCCTGGTATTGGGCCTGGGCAGGCGCCAGACAGGCCGGCTGCTCACCGGGCTTCGGTAGCTTGCAGTAGGCCCCTGGCTGGCTCGGGTCGCCTTCGGCGAGCGCGACGCTGGCCGCGAGCGCCAGCGCGGCGACGGCGCCGCTCCGATGGGCGCCACGAACGATCCGAACCCGTCTGTGGAGTCGCACCCGCTCAGCTTCCCTCGGCGGGTGGCACGTCGACGATCATTCCGCAGCTCAGTCCCAGCCAGAAGGCCTCCTTGCGCACGAAGCGCAGGGGCGGCCCGCTCCCGGCCGGATGCAGTGCGATCTCGAGCTCGTCGATCTGGAGACGGTCGTCGAGCTCGGCGATGCCCCGGACGTTCGGGATCGGATCGGTCGCCTTCCGGAAGTAGACTCCGACGACGTCCCCCATGTGGACGGTCGGGAGCTTCGGATCGTTCAGCTCGGGATGGGCTACGTTGGTGGCCGGGTCGTCCGGTCCGGCGAGCACGAACTCGTCCTCGCCGCCCCGGCGGAGTCCGCGCCCGCGGCGGAGCGCGAGGCGGTACTCGCGACCCGACGCCCCTCGGATCCCGAGGAAGACAGGGTCGTCGGTGGCGGCCATCCGGTCGCTTCCGGTCTTCACGCGCACGACGATCCGCGCGAGGGGCGTGCGATCGGACGCACGGGACGGGCTCGGGCTTGCCACGGAGGGCCTCCGGATCGACGGGGCCCGGGGACGCACACTGCCGGGCCGTGTCAGGAGAGGTCGAGGGTAGGGACCGCTGCGCTGCCTGGTCAAGGCAGGTTCGCCCGTTGGCGGGGTCGCGGTGGCGACGTCCGCGGGCCGGCGGCGGCCGGGCGCCGTCGGGCGCTTTCACTAGTATTGCCGCGCATGAGGGGGGCTTCGATGCGAGGGCCGACGCCGCCGTGGGGCGCGCCGTCCGGGGGTTCGCCCGTGGGATCGACGGGCGGCCGGGCCACGACCCCGCCGAGGCAGGCAGCCGGCGCGAGCCGTCGGGCGCGACACCGGGTCGGCCAGCGCGGGTGCAGCACCGCGACGCGGCTCGTGTACGTCTGGGTCCTGGCGCTCGGGCTGGCGGCTGTCTCGCCCTCCCAGGCGGCGCCGCCCTGTGCCCCGTGGCCGGGTGAGCCGACGCCCCTGCCGAACGCCTCGCAGGATTCGCCGGCAGGCATGCGCTGGGCGAATCTGCGTGTGGCCGAGCTGGCCCTGCTGGCCTGGGATCTCGAGCAGGGGGCCCCGGCCGATGCCCATGCGATCTGGCTTCACGTCGCCTGTCTGGACCCCATGAGCCAGGTCGCGGAGGCAGGGATCGCCCGCACGCGCCCGGTTCGCGTACACCGCCCGGCCGTCGTCATCCGAGCCGGCGCGGCGCCCCGGGTAGGCGACGGCGATCTCCTCAAGGCCTTCTCGATGCTCGACGAAGCGATCGTCGTCCAGCCCGCTCCGGCCCCCGCACCGCCGCGCGCGCCCGAGCCCCCCGCCGACCCGCTCGCTCGCGTGCGCTCCCGGGTGGTGGGCCTGATCGGGACGGGCGAGGGCGATCTGCGCGAGGCGCGCTTCGAGCAGGCACTGGCGTCGCTCGACAGCGCCCGCACGCTGCTGGACGGGCAGGGCGCATCGGCCGAGGCGCGCCGACTCCGTTCGCGTCTCGAGGTGGCCGCGGCGAGCGCCGAGCTGGCTCTCGGGCGCGAGGCCGCCGCCCGCGCCAGCTTCGCCCGGGCACTGGCCGCCGATCCCGCGCTCGAGCTCGACCCGATGACCACCTCGCCCAAGATCCGCCGCTTCTTCGAGACGGTGCGCGAGGCCGAGCAGTGAACGCTCGACGGGTGACACCGCCGCGGGTCGCCCCGGGGCCCATCGCCCTCGCGTGCGGCGCCCTCCTCGGGTGCGCCGTTCTCCTCGGGTTCGCCGCGGCCTGCGCGCCGGGCGGACCCTCGGGAAGCGAGCCCGCCGAGCTGCTCGTCGCGCATCTGCCGGGATTCGCGACGCGGCCCATGGTGTCGCAGCGCCCGGGTCCCGTGGCGCTGCTCGTCGATGTCTCGCGCTCCCCCGCCCCCTCGGGCCGGCCGAGCGGGAGCGAGGCCGCGCGCGCGGGGGCCGCCCGGTTGCTGGCCGCGCTGCCCGCGGGAACCTCGGCCCGCGTCCACGCGTTGGGCGCGCTCCAGGGCGAGGCGTGCGGGCCGAGCTTCTTCCTCGGACGCGCCGCATCCCTCGGCGAGCGACGCGAGCTGGTGTCGCGCATCGGCAAGCTGCGGACCGCTTCCGAAGGATCGCTCGCGGGCAGCCTGGGCGAGGTGGCGCGCCGCGCCGCCGAGGACGGATCGCTTCGCAATCTGCGTCTGGTCGTCTGGACCGACTTCGGAGGCGAGTGCGGGGGCGATCTCTGCGAAGCCGTGGATGGACTTCTCGCCGAGGGTGTCCGGGTCGACCTCGTGGCGGTCGGGGGTGCGGAGCCGCCGGCCTGCCTCGAGCGCGCCGGGCCGTCGAGCGATGCGGTCCCGCCGCTCGCAGCGCTCGAGCCCGCCTCGCTCCGTTTCCGGGTCGAGTCGGTCGAGAGTGGTGGCGCGGCCGCCGGCGGCGCGACCCTCGCCACGGGCGCGGCGGGCGGGCCGCCCCTGAGCCTGGTGCCGGGCCAGATCCGCATCGTGTTCGACGTCGACCCGACGGTCGTGGCCGGGCCCTTCACGTTGCGCCCGGGGGAGCGCACCCGGATCGAGGTGGTCCACTTCCCGACCGCGAGCCCGCCCGTGCTCGAATGGCATCTCGCAGCCGACGACGAGCCCGCCGCGTCGCCATGAACGCCAGCGCCGAGCCCTTCACCC
>CAYYUT010000335.1:0-4673 GCA_964474935.1 uncultured Spirochaetales bacterium | reverse complement strand
GGACTTCTGCGACGAGAACGGCGCCACCCGCCTCGTCCCGGGCTCGCACCGCGCGAGCCACGACCCGCATCCCTGGAAGGCCTTCGAGCTGTCGATCCCGTGCGAGATGTCCCAGGGCAGCGTGCTGGTCTATCACGGGAGCCTCTGGCACGGCGGCGGTGCGAACCGGAGCGAAGCGCGGCGGATCGGTGTGGCCATGAACTACTGCGCCGGCTTCATCCGCCAGCAGGAGAACCAGCAGCTCGGGATCCCCAGCGAACGGGTGCGCCGCTTCTCGCCGCGCCTGCGAGAGCTGGTGGGCTACGGGGTCTATCGCCACCTGATCGGACACATCGACAAGCGCAGTCCCACGGCCCTCCTCGACGACGAGAACGGTGGTCCGGTGATCTGGGACCGCTAGACGCCGGGGCTGCGCTCGTAGCGATAGCGGGCGCCCGCCATCCACAGCCGATGGCGGGGCCCCGGGCGCTCCAGCTCACCCCCCTCGTACGCGACGTCCCCGAAGTAGAGCGAGCAGATGCCTTCGACCGCCCGCCGCGGGCGTGGAACGAAGAGCTCCGTCGGAGCGTCCTCGAAGTGCGAGAGGGCGACGTCGGCACGGGCGTGGCGGGCCAGCTCGAGCAGGGTGACGTAGGTGGGGGGCGGAAGCTCGAGTGCGCCTGCGCGTCCCTCCTCGAGTGCGCGGGCCGGAGCCACCCAGCGGTGGTCGTCGATCTCTTCGCCGTCGACCCGGACCGCCTCGGGGCCGGCCCGGCAGGCGAAGAACCAGGTGTCGAAGCGACGGGGCAGGCCGGGCGGCGTGATCCACCGGGAGACGGGCACGACCTTCCCCGCGTCGATGACGAGGCCGGCCTCCTCGTGCGCCTCGCGCGAGGCGGCGCGCCGCGCGGCGTTCTCTTCGTCGGCGTCGGGCTCCCGGTCGCCCGGATCGATCCGGCCGCCCGGGAAGACCCAGGCGCCGCCGTGGAACGCGAGGCGCGCGTGGCGTCGGACCATGAGCACTTCGAGACCGGGGGCGTCGCGGAGCACGACGACCGTGGCGGCCGGGCGGACGGGAATGGGCTCGGACACGCGGGCAGTCTACCGCGTGGGGATGGTCGTCGTGCCGTCCCGTGCGGATCGCCAGCGCTCGGCCAGCAGCGCGTATCGCTCGTGGTCGCGCCAACGGCCTCCGATCCGGAGGTAGCGGGGCGAGAACCCTTCGCGGGCGAAACCGAGGCGCTCGATCAGCCGGATCGAGCGCTCGTTCGAGGGCTGGACGTTCGCTTCCAGGCGGTGGAGCGCGAGCGGTCCGAAGGCATGGGACACCACCAGCCCGAGCCCTTCGGACATCAGGCCGTGGCCCTCGAGCTCGACGTCCGCGTAGAAGCCGACCGTCGCGCTCATGAAGACGCCCCGTACGATCTCGTTCAGATTGACGACCCCCGCGATCCGACCCGAGTCGCGCAGACAGACCAGGAAACCTTCGTGGGTGGGACGCGCGATCCGGGCGAGATAGGCGTGGAAGCCCTCCACGCTGGTCGGGGGCTCGACGAGTCCCCGATGGCGTCGCGCGCTGCGACGCACCAGATCGAGGAAGGCGGGCAGGTCGTTGCGACCGGGGCTCCGCACGAGCACCCGCTCGCCGGCGGCCGTGCTGGCTTCTTCGCGACGGATCATGCTCGGAGGGTATCAACGCCTGAAAGCCGGCCAGCCCGCCAGACTCCGCGTCGGATGGGGGCCAGGGCCCGGACGCGTCATCGCCTTCCGAGGCTCCGGCCCGAAAGCCGACAGCCGGCAACCAACAACCAAAAGCCGAAAGCCGAACGCCGACAGCCGATAGGCGGCGCGGCGCGCCACGTCCGGCACGCGGGGGTGCCGGTCGTCGTCGTCGGGCCTCAGCGCTCGGCCACCAGGTAGCTCACCCACGCCGGGTCGTCGGGCGCCGTCTTGCGCAGCCGAAAGATCCCGTTGCCCTCGTTGGTCCGGGGGTCGGTGCCCTCCCAGTAGACCGACACGGCGCGGAAGCCGGCCTCGAGGAGCAGCTCCTTCAGCTCGGGCAGGGTCCAGAGCCGCCAGTCGTAGCTGAAGACCCGCCGCATCCGGGGGCCGCCCGCGAGCTCGAAGTGGATGTGGCAGCGGAGGTCGTGCGAGATCGGATCGAAGTAGGACTGCTCCCAGCGGTAGGTGAAGTCGTCGTGTCGGGTCGTCTCGACGATCGTCTTGTGGGCGTCCGAGCCGCCGAAGGCATCGATCACGAACAGGCCGTCGCGCCGCAGCGTCGAGCGTGCCTTGGTGAAGTAGGCGCGCATCACGTCACGGGTCTTGAAGACGTAGTGCGAGAAATTGAAGGCGATGGTCACGTCCACCTTGGGGTGCGAGGCCGTCCGTACGTCGCCTCGGACCAGCTCGATCCGCTTCCGGGCGTCCGACCCGAGCTCGGGGAGATGCTGCGCGCGTCCCCAGGCGAGCGGCTCGGGATCGATGTCCACGCCCCAGGCGCGGCGCTCGGGCTGCGAGGCGACCCAACGACAGGCGATGGCGGCGGTTCCGCAGAAGTCCTCGCGCAGGCGCTGGGGCGTGCGCCCCGCGTGGCGTCGGAAGACCCGGTCGAGGAAGCGCACGTCGGCCTCCGGGAGCTGCACCGCGCGCTCGTAGAGGGCGTACTTGTCGGGCTCCGGGCGCCGGCGCGCCGCTCGGCGCTTGCGCGCGGCGCGCGAGGCTCGCCCCGTTCCAGACATCGGCTTGCGTGTGGCCCCGCTACGGGGCGAGGGGCTCGGGTGGACTCGGGTCAACGGCATCTCCTGGCTGGGGCTATGAGGGTCGCAGGGTCAGCCAGACGCCTAGCAGCGCCAGGCCGACCCAGCTCACGGTACGGAATCGACGGGTGGGAAGTCGCCGCCCGAGGGCGATGCCCGTGGTCACGCCCACCAGCACCGACGGCGTCCCGATCAGGGCATCCAGCCAGACCGAGCTCTCGAGCAGATCGAAGGCGAAGGCTCCCGGCAGGCGCAGCAGGCTGATCGCGAGGAACACGCTCTGGGTGGTCGCCTTGAGCGCATCCATGGAGAGGGGCTGTCGATACAGATAGGCCACGAGCGGTGGTCCCCCGGTGTTGAAGGCGCCCGAGAGCCCTCCGGAGAGCAGGCCAGCCGCCGCCGCCGAGACCCAGGAGGTCTCGCCGGTGGGCAGGGGCAGGAACAGATTCCAGACGGCGATCGCGATCGTCGTGATGCCGAGAGCGCGGATCATCGGGCCCGGCGGAAGCGTGCTCAGGAGCGTGAGGCCGATCACGAGGCCGACGGCGATCCAAGGGAGCAGCCGACCCAAGGTGGGCCAGTGGATGTGCCGGTGGAGGGCCCAGACCATCCATACGACCAGCCCGATGCTGCACACGTTCACGACGCCGGTGGCGTGGACGAGCCCGTGCGAGAGCGAGAGGAGTCCCATCGCGACGATGCCGAAGCCGAAGCCCAGAAATCCCTGGGTGGTGGCCCCGAGAAGGAGCACCGCCGCCAGGATCCAGGTGTCCGAGCCGGGCAGGACCTAGCTCCCGCCCGATTCCTGCCGGGCCAGGAATTCCTCGAGGGTGGCCTTCACCTGGGTCGCGCGGTCGCCCTGCCAGCCTCGTACCGCGGTGAGGAGGTAGAAGGCGTGGAGGGGTAGCGCGTCGGCACCTTCCTTCTGGACGGCGTCGAGGCCGGCCCGCGCCACGCGCTGGACCGATCCATTCGGGCACTGGGCGCGCACGGCGACGAACGCCTCGATGATCCCGAGCTTGCGCGGTGTCGTGTCGCTCACCCGGGCTCCGAGAGGTCGAGCGCGAGCAGGGTCGAGAGCTCCTCGAGTGCCGGCTCCGGGTCGACCACCTTGATGGTCGTCATCCCGAGCGCGCGGGCAGCCTTCAGGTTGTGGCCGATGTCGTCGAGGAACACCGCGTCGGCAGCAGTCACGCCGAGCGCACCGCAGGTGTGCTCGTAGATCCGAGGATCGGGCTTGCGCCATCCGACCACGCTCGATTCGACGAAGACATCGAAGTGAGGGCGGAGCGCTCCGGTTGCGTCCGATTCGCTCTTCCAGTTGTTGGTGAGCGCCGCCACCGGCAGGCCCGAGCGGCGGATCCGGCGGATCGCCGTGAGCATGGCCGGGCGGGGCTCGGCCGAGGCCGCGATCCTCTCCATCATCTCGGTGGCCGGGAGTGCGTGCCCGGCCTCGCTGCATTCACGGTCGAAGTCCGTGCAGAAGCCCTCGATCCCGATCTCGCCGCGCTCGAGTCGCGACCATGCGCCCGCAGGCCCCGTGTCGAGGATCACGCGACCGACGAAGCCCTCGGGCGCCCCGAAGTCGCGCTCGAAGACGCGGATCGCCCGGAGGGGCGAGCCGAGCACCACCCCACCGAGGTCGAAGATCACCGCGCGGTAGCTCATCGCGGCCGAGAGGTAGCAAACTCGTCGTACCGGCGTCCTTCCGACGTCGCCTCGGAACCGACTCGGCGTCGCGTCGACGGTGCCGCAGCGGCGCTGCGACCGTGCCAGGGCGATGCGCGATCGCCTACCCTCGGCGGTGAGGAGGAAGAGCATTGAGCGAGCCGGATCCCAAGGCCGTCCACGAGTACCTGACCGGGCTCCAGGATCGGATCTGCGCGGCCCTCGAGGCCGAGGACGGCGAGGCCCGTTTCGGCGAAGAGGTCCTCG
>CAYYUT010000334.1:0-4682 GCA_964474935.1 uncultured Spirochaetales bacterium | reverse complement strand
CTGATCGCCTTCTGGGAGATCCACGACGACCCCGAGGTGAAGCCCGACTGGCAGCCGGGCATCTCGATCGGTCTCGGTCTACCCGGCTGGGCGAACCACCTGGCCTTCGAGGCCGACACGGCCGAGAGCTTCGAGGCGCATCTGCGTCGCTGGCTGGCCCACGGGGTCGACGTGTTCGAGATCGACCACGGATGGTGCCGTTCGATCTACACGAACGATCCGAGCGGGACGATGGTCGAGTTCTGTCTCACCACGCAGCGCTTCACCGCCGACGATCGCGAGCGCGCACTCGCCGCGCTCTCCGATCCGAATCCCGAGCTCGAGGCCCGGCCGGAAGTCCGGCTGCATCGGGCGAAGGACCATCGCGCCTAACCGGCCGCCAGCCGCTGCTCTCGGCACGCGCGATAGGCGTGGGCCTGGACGGCCTTGCAGGCAAGGTCGCTCCGATCCCGTCGCCGGCAGGCCCGATTCTTCCAGGCCTCGAGACCCATCAGGTTCACGCGGGAGGGCACGTCGCCGCAGAGGCCGCCGTCGCCTCGCGCGGCGGCGAAGCAGGCCTGGTAGAAGGCGCGATGGGGGAGGCCGCAGAGCCAGCTCCGGCAATCGTGGGGCCCGGTGAGCGACGCGCGCACGCAGGAGCGCCAGGTGCGCCCGTCGCCGTACTCGCTTCCCGCCCGCCCGGCCTCGCGCACACTCCAGGCCGGGACGGCCAGGACCGCTGCAAGGGCCGCGACCGGCAGACCGACACGCACCAGCGCCGGGACGCTCATCGGAGGGTTCCGATCCTTCGCACCGGGCTCATGTCCGGGCGGATCGGCCGGCTTCGGCCACGACTGGAGGCCCCGGGAGACAGGGCCTCGCGCACGTGGCGGTTCGATCAGGCCAGGATCAGCCCCGCAGCCACGAGACGATCGTCTCGATGGCCGCGTCGCGTCCATCGGTCGACTCGCCCTCGGGACCCGAGAGTCCGTAGTGATCGCCGGGGATCCGGGCCCTTTCGAGCTGTCGGGTGCCGAGCGAGCGCGCGATGATCTCGTCGTCCTCCGGGAAGATCCCGTTGTCCGCTTCGTAGGAAACCTGGAGACAGGGGAGGGTCATGCGCGCGCCCGTCCGTTGGATGTTCGCGCGCGAGCTCCGGCCCGACCAGGTGGAGAGCCAGGCTTCTGGCGAGACGACGCGCCCGAAGCCCACGGCGCCGTAGTTGAACCAGTCGGGCCGGCGTCCCCAGAGCGAGCCGTAGTCTCGATCCGATGGATCGAGCGCCAGGTCGACGCAGCGCGGATCCGCATCCGTTCGGTAGACGACCAGGTAGTCGGTCGCGATCGAACGGCGGCGGTCGCGCAGCGACCCCGTCTCCTTCCAGGCTGCCCGAGCCGCACGTCGTGCCTCGATCCGGGCGCGGGCCAGGGCATCGAGACGCTCGACGCGCGCGCGCTGCGCGACGCGATAGCGCTCGAGGAAGTCCGGCTCGTAGCGGCTGGTGGCCGGCGGCTCGGAGAAGCCGTTCGCCTCGTCGTACGCGTCGAGCCCGGGCTCGCACGAAAGCGGGTCGCCTTCCTCGGAGACCGACGGATCGATGGCGTGCTCGAGGAAGAACCCTTCGCCGACGTGCGCAGCCAGATAGACCATGGCGTCGGGCACTGGCAGCTCGACCTGGCGCAGATCGATCGGAGCGCCCGCCGCCGAATCGGCGAGGCGTTCTTCGGGGGACGCGAGGGCCTGGTCGACGTAGAGGGTGTAGAGCGAGCCTCCGCCCGAGTTCCCGCAGAGCACGATCCGACCGTACCGGGCACGGAGCGCGGCGAGGCCCGCCGCGACGTCGAAGACCAGACGCTCGTGCTCGAGATTCGCGTCGTTCCCGAGCCAGCGGCTGTTCTGACAGAAGACGGCGAAGCCCGCCGCGACGAGACCGGGCACCGCGTAGTGTCGCGCGAAGTCGGCGCGCGGGTGCATGAACGCGACGACGGTGTCCTCGCCTCCGCGCGTGTAGAGCGAGCCGGTCGTCACGGCCCGATCGATCGTCTCGAGCTGAAAGGGCTCGCAGCGGGTTCCGGCCGGTGGTCCGCCCCGCCACTCGACGGCCAGGTATGGGTTCGGATAGCGCCCGATCGAGGCGCGCCGGCGCGGGTCGCGAGCCGCGGACGGAGTCGGCATCTGCACAGCATATCGCTGCCGGGCGCCGCGCCTCACGCAGGCCCCGAAGGCGGTTCCGATCCGGCTCCCGGACGGTGCGACGCCCGGCCGCGCCTGAATCTGCGCAGGACCTGGTCCGTTCGCCGGGTCGGCCTCCCCGTCGGCCGCCAGGCCTCGAATCGTCGGTTGACCCCCCAGCCGGCCCGCGGTAGAACGTGTTTCAAAAAAGGATCGATCCGGAGCCCCGTCGGATCCCAGACGCGGCCCAGCCGGTGGCGACCCGCCGCAGGGGACCAGCAGGAGAACATGACCGAGTCCGAAGCCCACCACGAAGCTCCCGAGGGTCGCCTCAGCGCTCCCCACATCATCGAGTATCCCTACCGCCGGAGCGTCGGCCCGGTGCTCGGGGCCTTCTTCACCGCCCTGGCCGAGCGCCGCTTCGTCGGGGCCCGTCTCGGTGACGGCCGGGTGCTCGTCCCGCCCGCCGAATACGAGCCCGAGACGGGCGCTCCGACCGGCGAGCTGGTGGAGGTCGGGCCGGGTGGCACGGTGCGCTCGTGGGCGTGGGTCTCGAGCCCGCGCCGCAGCCATCCCCTCGAGCATCCCTTCGCCTTCGCGCTGGTGCGGCTCGACGGAGCGGACACCGATCTGCTCCACGCCGTCGACGCGGGCGAGGCGTCGCGGATGACGACCGGGATGAGGGTCGTGCCGCGTTGGCGCGAGGCTCCCGAGGGCGGGATCCTGGATCTCGCCTGCTTCGAGCCGCAGGAGGGCGCGTGAGCGCCGAACCCGTCCACAGCATCGTCACTCCGATCCGGCTCGAGTACGAGTACGTCGCGAGCCGCCGCGCCGAGCGCTTCCTCCGCGGGCTCGCCGAGGGCCGCATCCTCGGCCAGCGTTGTGCGGTGGACGGTCGGGTCTACGTGCCGACCCGCGGAACCTGCCCCGAGCACGCCGTGCCGATGACCGAGGAGACCACCGTCTCGGACCGCGGGACGGTCACCACCTTCTGCATCGTCCGGATCCCGTCCGCGAACCTCTCGGTCGACCCTCCGTTCGCCTGCGCGCACGTGCTTCTCGACGGCGCCGACATCCCCTTCTTCCACGTCATCCAGGAATGCCCGCTCGACGAGGTGCGCATGGGGATGCGGGTGGAGGCGGTCTGGGTGCCGCCCGAGGAACGCGCCCCCACGCTCCGCAGCATCCGGTACTTCAAACCGTCGGGCGAGCCGGATGCCGAGCTCTCGCCCGGGCGGGGAGCGGTCTGATGCGCGAGGTGGCGGTGGTGTCGTTCGCGCAATCCCCGAGCGTCCGCCGCGAGCGCGAACGCGACGAGGTCGAGATGCTCGCCGGGACGGTGCGCGAGGCGGTCGAGGCGTCGGGGCTCGAGCGCCAGGAGATCGGGTTCACCTGCTCCGGCAGCTGCGACTTCATCGCGGGTCAGCCCTTCTCGTTCGTGTTGGCCCTCGACGCCGTCGGCGCCTGGCCGCCGATCCACGAGAGCCACGTCGAGATGGACGGCGCCTGGGCCCTGTTCGAGGCCTGGGTGAAGATCCAGACGGGCGAGGTCGATTCGGCGCTCGTCTATGCCTTCGGGCGGTCGTCCATGGGCGACCCGGCCGAGACCGTCACGCTCCAGCTCGACCCTTACCTGTTCGCGCCCCTGGCACCCGACGCGATCAGTCTCGCGGCGCTCCAGACCCGGATGCTCCTCGACGTGGGCGCGACGAGCGAGAAACGCATGGCCGAGATCGCGGCCCGCAATCGCAGACGCGCGCTCGACAACCCGTGCGCCCAGGTGAAGGGCGAGTTCGACGTCGACGCGCTCCTGGCCGATCCGTATCTGGTGTCGCCCCTGCGCCGACACGATTGCCCGCCCATCTCGGACGGCGTCGCGGCAGTCGTGCTGGCGGCCGACGACGTGGCGCGTCGCGTGTGCGAGCGGCCGGCCTGGATCCGCGGAATCGACCATCGGATCGAGCCGCATGCGCTCGGAGCGCGCGATCTCACGCGCTCGGTCTCGACCGGGATCGCGGGCGAACGCGCGGGGGCCGGCGCGGATCGAATCGATGTGGCCGAGCTCTACGCACCCTTCTCGTCGCAGGAGGACGTCGTGGCGGATGCCCTCGGTCTCGGCGACACGACCGTGCGCAATCCCTCGGGCGGGGTCCTGGCAGCCCACTCCCTGATGGTCGCGGGACTGATCCGGATCGGCGAGGCGGCGGCGCGCATCACGGCGGGCGCGGCCGACCGGGCCCTGGCGCACGCCACGTCGGGCCCGTGCCTGCAACAGAATCTGGTGTGCGTGATGGAGGGCGCCTGATGGCCGAGGCCTGTGCGGTGATCGGGGTCGGGCAGACGCGCCACGACGCCAAGCGGGACGACGTCTCGCAGGCGGGGCTGGTCCGCGAGGCGGCCCTCGTCGAGCTCGAGGATGCGGAACTCGGCTTCGGGGACATCGCAGCCGTCGAGATCGGCAAGGCGCCGGACATGTTCGAGGTCGTGATGATGACCGATGGCGGCGGGCGGGTCGCAGCGATCCGCAGACC
>CAYYUT010000333.1:0-4728 GCA_964474935.1 uncultured Spirochaetales bacterium | reverse complement strand
CCTCCGGAGCCGGCGGGCCTGCCGCGTGCCCCCGCATCGGTCCGAGGCCCGTCGGGCGAACTAGTCTTCGTTCTCGGTGTCCTCGATCTCGCCAGCCACCGCTTCCCAGTCCTTGTAGAGGGCGTCGATGCGTTCGCGGAGGGCGCTGCGCTCGGCCTCGATCGATCGCACCTGCTCTCCGTCGCGGAACACCTCGGGGTCGGCGAGCTTCCATCCCAGGTGCTCGACCTCCTCCTCGAGCCGGGCGATGTCGCTCTCGACCCGCGCGAGCCGCTTCCGGGCCCGGCGCTCGTCGCGTTCGCGCTGCTTGTCGCGCTCGCGCGCCTCGATGCGCTCCTGCTTCGAGAGCGGCGCCTCGCCGGGCATCGCCTGGGCCGGTCCGGCACCGGCGGCCGGCTCGCCCTGTTGCGCGATCCGCCAGAGATAGTGGTCGTAGTCGCCTGGGTGGTCGCTGAGCACCCCGTACCGGACCTCGACCACGCGCGTGGCGAGCGCGTTGATGAAGGCGCGGTCGTGCGAAATGAAGAGCAGGGTCCCGTCGTAGCCACGCAACGCGTCCTCGAGGACCCCGCAGGCCTCGATGTCGAGATGATTCGTGGGCTCGTCGAGGACCAGGAAGTTCGCCGGGTAGAAGAGGAGCTTGGCCAACGCGACGCGGGCCTTCTCGCCGCCCGAGAGCACGCCGATCTTCTTCTTCACGTCGTCGCCGCTGAACAGGAAGGCTCCGAGGTGTCCGCGCACCCGCGGCAGATCGTCGGTCCGGGCCATCGATTCGAGCTCTTCGAGGATGGTTCGGCCCATGTCGAGGGCCTCGACCTGGTGCTGCGCGAAGTAGGCGAGCCGCACGGCATGGCCGAGCTCGCGATGACCGGCGTCGTAGGGGAGGGCGCCGGCGGCGATGCGCAGGAGGGTCGACTTGCCGGCCCCGTTCGGGCCCGCGAGCGCCACGCGCTCTCCGCGGCCGATCTGGAAGTCGACGCCTTCGTAGACACGCGTATCGCCGTAGGCCTTGTGGATCCCCTCGAGCCGGAGGACCGTCGCCCCGGAGCGGGGCGGCTTCGGAATGCGCAGACGAGGCGCCCGGCGAGCCTGCCCGGGGGCGTCGATCGTCTCCATCTTCTCGAGCATCTTGAGACGGCTCTGCGCCTGTCGCGCCTTGGTCGCCTTGTAGCGGAAGCGTTCGACGAAGCGCTCCATCTCGGCCCGCTTGCGGTCCTGGGTACGGCGTTGCGCCTCGATCTGTTCGTGACGCAGCGCCTTCTGTTCGAGGAAGCGTTCGTAGTTGCCCTCGTAGACGTCGAGGCCGCCACCCGTGAGCTCCGCCACGCGTCCGACGTGACGCCGCAGGAAGGTGCGGTCGTGCGACACGATCAGGGCCGCGCCGCCGTAATCGCGCAGCGTCTCCTCGAACCACTGGATCGAGGGCAGGTCGAGGTGGTTGGTCGGCTCGTCGAGGAGCAGCACGTCGGGCGCCGACAGCAGCAGCTTCGCGAGCTCGACCCGCATGAGCCAGCCGCCGCTGAAGGCCGAGAGCGGCCGCTCGCGGGCCGCCGAATCGAAGCCCAGTCCCTCGAGGATGCGCTCGACCCGCGTCTCGCGTTCGAAGCCGCCTCCGAACTCGAAGGCCAGCCGCGTCCGGTCGTAGCGCTCGGCCAGACCTTCCGGCACCTCGCGGCCCTCGTGGCCGCAGCGGGTCATCTGCGCCTCGAGCTCGCGAAGCTCGGCCTCGAGCGCGTCGAGACGGGCGAAGACCGTCGCCACCTCGTCGCGGGGTGAGTGACCGAGGTCGGGATCGATCTCCTGCCGCAGCATCCCGACACGCACGCCGCGCGGCACCTCGACGCGCCCGCTGTCGGGCAGCTCGTCGCCGGCCGCCATCTTGAGCAGGGTCGACTTGCCGGCCCCATTCGGGCCCACGAGCCCGATCCGGTCGCCCGGCCGCACCCCGAGCGAGACCTCGTGGAAGAGGGTGTCGCCCGCGAACTGTCGGCTCACGTTGTCGAGGCGAAGCAACATCGGGCGGAGCCTAACGCAGGCCGGCACCTCGGGGAGACCGGGGCCTCGGCCGCGTCGGAGCGCGGCGGTGCGGATGTCCGGGCGCACCACGTGTCTGGGGTATCCTGGGGCCTCCAACCCGGGAGCAATCCGATGGCGACCCACGATGTCCTGATTCGAGGCGGTACGGTGATCGACGGGAGCGGCTCGCCGGGCCGTCTCGCCGACGTCGCGATCTCGGGCGAGCGGATCTCCGAGATCGGGCACGACCTCGGCGAGGCGGCGCGCACGATCGACGCACGCGGCAAGCTGGTGACACCGGGGTTCGTCGATCTCCACACCCACCTCGATGCGCAGGTGGGCTGGGACCCGCTCGCGACGTCGTCGTGCTGGCACGGGGTCACCTCGCTCGTGATGGGCAACTGCGGCGTGACCTTCGCCCCCGTGCGACCGGACGACCACCGCTGGCTGGCCGAGCTGATGGAGTCGGTCGAGGACATCCCGGCCGACACGATCCTGGAGGGGCTCCCCTGGGACTGGGAGAGCTATGGCAGCTATCTCGACTCGCTCGGCCGACGTCCGCTCGGCGTGAACGTGGGCGGCATGGTCGGGCACTGTGCGGTCCGCTGGTATGCGATGGGCGAACGCTCGCTCGATCCCGACGCGACGCCGCGGCCCGAAGAGCTCGAGACGATGTGCGCCCTCGTCGACGAGGCGATCGCGGCCGGCGCCATCGGCTTCTCGACCTCGCGGACGCTGCGCCACCGCACGCCGGAAGGCGCGTACGTGCCCGGCACCTTCGCCGACGCCGACGAGCTCTGGGCGCTGGCCGACGTGCTCGGACGCCACGGGCGCGGGATGATCGGCGTGGCCCCGCGCTTCGACGGTGAGGGTCCCGCCGAGCCTCGCGTCGAATCGGAGTTCGCGTGGATGGCCGAGGCCAGCCGGCGCGCCGGCCGACCGCTCACCTTCAACCTCACCCAGACCCGCGAGCAGGGGAGCCATTGGCAGCTCGCCCTCGCGTTGGCCGAGCAGGCGAACCGGGGCGGCGCCCAGGTGCGTCCCCAGACGACCTCGCGCGGCATCGGCATGCTCTTCTCGCTGGCCCACCGGACGCCGTTCGACCAGGCGCCGGCCTGGGCGGCGCTCCGCGGCCAGTCCCTGGCCGACAAGCTCGCTGCGATGCGCGATCCCGCCGGTCGCTACAAGCTCCTCGCCGACCCCGACGCGGGGCCGAGCGAGGCCACGCTCCAGCGGTTCCTGGTGCTGCGCCCCGAGCACGGTGCGCGCTACGAGCCCGCCGTCGAGCGGTCGCTCGCAGCGGAGGCGCGACGCCGCGGGGTGCCGCCCGTGCAGGCCTACCTCGATCTCTGTCTCGAGACCGAGGGCCGCGTGATCGTCAACTGGCCGGTCCTGAACCACGACTTCGCGGCCATCGCCGAGATGCTCACGACGCCGGTGGTGATGATGGGCCTTGCCGACTCGGGAGCCCACGTCGGTCAGATCCTCGACGCCAGCCAGCCGACCTTCTTCCTCTCGTACTGGGTGAAGGAGCGGGGTCTCGTGCCGGTGGAGGAGGGCGTGCGGCGGATCACCTCGGACACGGCGGCCTTCGCGGGGCTGCCGGGACGGGGCGAGCTCCGGACGGGGGCTTACGCCGACCTGAACGTGATCGACTGGGACGCCCTCTCGCTCCCGCTCCCCGAGTACGTGCACGACTTCCCGGGCGGCGCGGGGCGCTTCGTCCAGCGGGCGCGCGGCTACGACTGCACCCTGGTGAACGGGCAGGTCTTCATGCAGGCGGGCGAGCACACCGGGGCGCTCGCGGGCCAGGTCCTGCGGAGCGGCCCCGACACGCGCGGCGCGTAGCTGCGGGGCGCGTCGCTCGAGGGTCGGGCGCGCGCGCCCCGCGCTCGCATCCAGGCGCGGCGTGCGGCGGAACGGCACGGCAGGGACGGAACCTGCTGCGAGTCGTCCCGGGGCCCCGGTGGCCTCGGTCGCGCCGGGCGGGAGGACCAGCGTGCGTTGGGAGCGACGAGGACGGAGCCACAACCTCGAGGATCGGCGTGGCCGGCGCCCGCAGCGCAGCGGCCTCGGGCGCGGCCGCATCCCGATGCCGCTTCCCCGCGGGCGCGGCGGGCGCATCGGGATCGGTGGCCTGCTGGTGATGCTCGCGGTCCTGTGGCTCCTCGGCGCCGATCCCTCGCGGCTCCTCGGAGGCGCTGGGATCGGAGGCGGTACGCAGGTCGGTCTCGACCCGGGAGGCAACGCGTTCCCCGACGTCGGCTCGGCACCCCCCGCGACGACGGCGGCAGAAGAGGAGCTCGTCGACTTCGTCTCCTTCGTGCTCGACGATCTGCAAGAGACGTGGGCGACGCTCCTGCCGGGCTATCGCGACGCGCGTCTCGTGCTGTTCCGCGGCGCCACGCGTTCGGCCTGTGGACTCGGGCGAAGCGAGATGGGGCCCTTCTACTGTCGGGCCGATCAGAAGGTGTACGTCGATCTCGCCTTCTACGACGATCTCCGCTCACGCTTCGGCGCTCCCGGCGACTTCGCGCAGGCCTACGTCCTGGCGCACGAGATCGGTCACCACGTGCAGCGGCTCACGGGGATCACGGACGACGTGCGCGCCGCGCAGCAGGCGTCGCCGGCTCGACGGAACGCGTTGTCGGTGCGGCTCGAGCTCCAGGCCGACTGCCTGGCCGGTGTCTGGGGCCTTGCCGCGGCGCGCCG
>CAYYUT010000332.1:0-4732 GCA_964474935.1 uncultured Spirochaetales bacterium | reverse complement strand
CACCGTGAAGGAGCAGCCGGGCTCGGCCTCGGTGGTCCAGGGTGTGACGGAAGACCTCTACGGGATCGGCTACAGCGGGATCGGCTACAACACGTCGGGTGTCAAGGCGGTCTCGCTCTCGCGCAAGACCGGCGGACGGGCCGGCAACACGGATCCTGCGAGCGTCTACGCCGGCGAGTATCCGCTGGCGCGGTTCCTCTACCTCTACGTCAACAAGCCTCCCAACTCGCCGGCCGACCCCCTGGTGCGCGAGTTCATCGCCTTCGTGCTCTCGCGCGAAGGCCAGGAGGTGGTGGTCAAGGACGGCTACCTCCCGCTCCCGCAGCGCATCGTGACCCTCGAACTCGAGAAGCTCGAGTAGCCGATGGCGACCCCGATCCACCCGACGGACCGGACCCAGGCGACCGCGAACGACCCTGCGGGCGTCCATTCGATTCCGCGACGGCGGCGGATCCTCGACCGGGTGAACCGCCTCGGGATCAGCCTGGGGGGTCAGGGCGTGATCGCCCTGATCCTGGCGATGTTCGTGTTCCTCGTGGTCGAGGCCTGGCCGCTGGCACAGGGGGCCTCGCTCGGCGAGCAACGGCCGCTCGAGCTCGGCGCCGTGCCCCAGGCGATCGCCATGGACCCCTACCGGACCCACCTCGCGCTGCTCGGCGCCGACGGGACCCTGCGCGTCTCGAGGACCCGGGACGACGTGCTCGTGACCGAGCTGCCACTGGTCCCCGAGGGCTCGACGGCGACACTCCAGCGCGTCATCCAGGGCGAGGACGAAGACCTCTTCCTGGTGGGCGACGACCGCGGCCGTCTGATCCTGACGTCGGTGGCGTGGACGATCTCGTTCACCAACAACGAGCGCAGGGTCACCCCCGAGATCCGTGACCCCGAGATCCTGAACCTCGACCCTGCGGGTCGCCCGCTCCTGGCGGCGACGGCTCGCCGGAGCGAGGACGTCACCAGCGCCGTGGCGCAGCTCGCGAACGGTGATCTCGCCCGATACCGCTTCGAGATCGAGAGCAACGAGTTCACCGGCGAGGTCCGCGAGATCCTGCGGCGCGACAAGCTCTCGGCACCTGGGATCGCGGAGATCCTGTTGATCGACCCCGATCAACGCATCCTCTATGCCTCCGGCGCGGCCGGCGAGATCTCGTGGTGGCGGCTCGACGAAGCCGCCACGCAGCCGGTCGAGACCACCGGACGGGGGCGGGCTCGCATCACGGCCATGTCCCTCCTCAAGGGGGGGCTCTCGCTGGTGGTCGGCCGCGAGAACGGCGAGACGTCGCTCTGGTTCCGGATCCGCTACAGCGAGTTCTCGGAGCGCCTCACCGAGGCCCGCAGCTTCGAACAGCAGGACACGGCCATCCGCGACATCGCCCCGAGCAACCGCGATCGGAGCTTCCTGGTCTCGGAGGACGATGGCGATCTGACGCTCTTCTTCGGGACCTCGGGTCGGACCCTCTGGCGGGGTCCCTCGCCTCTCGAGCCCATCGCCGGGCTCGCACTCGCGCCGAGGGGCGACGCCATCGTGGTGGCGGGCCGCGATCGGGCCGTCGAGCTGGAGCTCGAGAATCCCCACCCCGAGGTCGCCTGGTCGAGCTACTTCGCTCCCATCTGGTACGAAGGCTATCGCCAGCCCGAGCACGTCTGGCAGTCGACGGGCGGGAGCGACGAGTTCGAGTCGAAGCTCGGCCTCGTGCCGCTGGTCTTCGGGACGCTGAAGGGCACGGTCTATTCGCTGCTGCTCGCGGTGCCCCTCGCGATCCTGGGGGCGATGTACACCTCGCAGTTCATGCACCCCCAGCTCCAACGGGTGATCAAGCCCGTGGTCGAGATGATGGCTTCGCTGCCGAGCGTGGTGCTCGGCCTCGTGGCCGGACTCTGGCTGGCGCCCCGCCTCGAGCAGCACTTCCCGGCCTTGATGATCCTGCTGCTGCTGGCTCCCTTCGTGCTGGCGGCCGCCGGCTGGGCCTGGGGAGCGCTGCCCCCGGGCTGGCGCAGCCGCTTCCCCGAAGGCACCGAGGTCGGATGGATCGGGCTCGCGCTCATCGCCTTCGGGGCCGTCGCGTTGCAGACCGGTCCCGTGATCGAGGCCTGGGTGTTCGGGGGCGACTTCCAGGGCTGGCTCTTCGAGTCGCTCGACGTGCACTACGACCAGCGCAACGCCGCCGTCGTCGGAATCGCCATGGGCTTCGCCGTCATTCCGATCATCTTCTCGATCACCGAGGACGCCTTCTCGAGCGTGCCCGGCGAACTCGCCGCCGGCTCGCTCGCCCTCGGGGCGAACCGCTGGGAGACGGTCGTGAAGGTGGTCCTCCCCACGGCGAGCCCCGCGATCTTCTCGGCCGTGATGGTCGGCCTCGGCCGCGCCGTGGGCGAGACGATGATCGTGCTGATGGCCACCGGGAACACACCGATCATCGATTGGAGCATCTTCAACGGGTTCCGGACCCTGTCGGCCAACATCGCGGTCGAGATCCCCGAGGCGCCCCAGGGAGGGACCCTCTACCGCACGCTCTTCCTCACCGCGCTCCTGCTCTTCGCCTTCACCTTCCTGATCAACACCGTCGCCGAGCTCGTGCGGATCCGGCTGCGACAGTGGTACGGGCGGCTCTAGAGGATGGGCCAGGCATTCGCACGACGCCGCCGCTTCATCGGGCGGGTGATGACCAGCCTGACAGCCGGGGCCCTCAGCATCAGCATCCTGATGATCGTCGGCCTGTTCTTCCTGGTCGCCGGCCGCGGTCTCGCGCACTTCTGGCCCTCCGAGGTCTGGGCCTTCACGCTCGACGACGGCACACGACTGCTCGGCGAGATCCACGAGCGCGAGATCAACACCCAGACGGGCATCCCCGGGATCCGGATCAAGACGGGCAATCGTGATGTCACCGAGCTCGACTTTCGCTGGGTGCCCGAAGACCAGATCGTCGAGACCAGCCAGCCCGAGGACGCCGTGCTCCTCGAGCGCCGCGAGTGGGGCAATTTCTACGGGAGCCTCGTCGAAGTCCGACGCAGCGGCGAGGTGCTCGCGCGGGGCGAGGACGCATGGCCGGTCTTCCTCGACGTCCTGGCCGAGAAGCGGGCTGCCCACGCGGCCCTCGAAGAGTTCGAACGCTTCGACATCGGCGACCTCAACTACGTGATCGAAGACCTCCGGCTCGAGCGCCGACGGCTGGAGATGTCGGATCGCCCGGAGAGCCGGAAGGCCGAACGGCTGGCCGAGATCGACCGTCGAGAGCGGGAGCAGGAGGATCGCTACGAAGAGCTCGCACGCGAGCTCCAACAGCGTCGCGACGAGCTCGACGAGGGGCGGCTACTGCTCGAGACGGCCGGCGGTCGCCAGATCGAGCTCCCGGTCTCCGAGGTGGTCCGAGCCGTCCGCCCCAACCGGCTCGGGACCGCCGGCAAGACCGGTGTGTTCTTCTCGCGCGTCTGGGAGTTCCTCTCGGCCGACCCGCGCGAGGCCAATACCGAGGGAGGTGTCTTCCCGGCCATCTTCGGGACCGTGATGATGGTCTTCCTGATGTCGTTCGCGGTGGTGCCCTTCGGAGTCACGGCGGCCGTCTACCTCCGTGAGTACGCCAAGGACGGTCCGCTGGTCCGTCTGATCCGCGTTGCCGTCAACAACCTGGCCGGCGTGCCCTCGATCGTGTTCGGCGTCTTCGGCCTCGGCTTCTTCGTCTACTTCGTGGGGGGCTCGATCGACGCGCTCTTCTATCCCGAGCGGTTGCCGTCACCGACCTACGGGACGGGCGGCATCCTCTGGGCGAGCCTCACCCTGGCGCTGCTCACGCTGCCGGTCGTGATCGTGGCCACCGAGGAGGGGCTGGCGGCCGTCCCGCGGAACCTGCGCGAGGGCTCACGCGCCCTCGGAGGCACCCGCTTCGAGACCCTCTTCCGCGTGACGCTCCCGGCGGCGCTCCCGGGCGTGCTCACGGGCGTCATTCTCGCCATGGCGCGGGCCGCCGGCGAGGTGGCCCCCCTGATGATCGTGGGGATGGTCAAGCTCGCACCGAGCCTTCCGGTCGACCACCACTTCCCCTTCATCCACCCCGAGCGCAAATTCATGCACCTCGGCTTCCACATCTTCGACGTGGGCTTCCAGAGCCCGAACGTCGAGGCGGCCAAGCCCCTCGCCTACGCCACCACGCTCCTGATCCTGCTGTTGGTGTTCGCCATGACTCTCACGGCGGTGATCGTGAGGGAACGGCTGCGCTCGCGATACCGGGGGCGCGGGGTCTAGCGTCCGGCCCAGGGGACGACCCTGAGGCAGGACACGAGAGCGATCCCGACGGCGGCCCACGTTCGATCGGTCGCGCGGGTTTCGATAGCATCCCGCACGGAAAGGCTGGAGATCGTGCCGCGAGACGACCGCACCCGGAACACGCCGACCGCTCCTCCGGGGCCGCCGGAAACCTCCAACGCGACGGACCCGGCGACCCAGCCCAAGGTCGACTCGCCGGTCCTCGACGTGAGCGGGCTCGACCTCTTCTACGGCGAGAGCCAGGCGCTCTTCGACATCCACATGCAGATCCAGCAGCGCGCGATCACGGCCTTCATCGGGCCCTCGGGCTGCGGCAAGTCCACCCTGCTCCGCTGCTTCAACCGGCTGAACGATCTGGTCGACGGCGTCCACGTGAAGGGCGAGATCCACTTCCACGGGGGAAACATCTTCGCGCCCGAGGTCGACGTCAACGCGCTCCGGCAACGCATCGGGATGGTCTTCCAGAAATCG
>CAYYUT010000331.1:0-4740 GCA_964474935.1 uncultured Spirochaetales bacterium | reverse complement strand
ACGGGCCGACGGAACGACGAATCGACGGGTCGACAGATCGACACATGGACGAGCCGGTGGTGACGAACCGGCGCCGCAGCCCAGGGGCACTGGCGAGGTCGCACACGCCCGGGGACCTGCGGTGGAAGCCCGGGCGACGTCACGCAGCATGCCAATCCCCCCTCCTGTCCGTGCCCGGGACGCCTCCTCGCATCTTCGACGGCTCATCCTTCACGGGTGCGGCGGATGAGTGACCGGGTGAGTGACGATTTGGCGAGTCTCGGAGGGGGAGCCATGCGATCGGCATCGTCGAGATCATCGAGTTGGGGTGGCCCGGAGGCGTCGTCGCGGCCCTTCTCCCGTCCGAGCCCTCGCTGCCGTCCGACCCCGCGCCGCACCGGGGGCCGGATCGACCGCAGGTTCTTCCTCGGTCTCGCGATCGGGCTGGCTCTCGCCCTCCCCGCTCGCGCGGCGCGGGTCGAGGCGGTGCGCGTGGGACAACACGCCGAGTTCACCCGGGTCGTCTTCGAGCTCGACGCCGACGCGAGTCATCGCTTCGAGGTGCTCGATACGGCCCTCGGCCCCGAGCTGCGCATCTATTTCGAGGCCGATGCCGAGAGCCGGATCGTTCCCTCGCGCTCGCGTCTGGTCGAGAGCGTCACGCTTCGTCCCGAGGCGGGTGGCGCCCTGGCCCGAATCCATCTGCGCGCCGCCGACGTGTCGGTCGAAGAGCTCGTATTGCGCAATCCCGACCGGATCGTGGTCGATCTGGCGTCCGCGGCGAGCGGTGTCGGAGTCCGGCTGCCGGAGGGTGCCCGCGTCGAACCTTCGGCCGGCGACTCGGGCCGCGCCGCCGCCGCCGGGTCCGCCGGGGAGCGCGCCGAGACTGCAGGGCCCGCCGACCCCGTCGGCTCGGGCGAGGGAGCGTCCGCGACCGGCGGGTCCGGCGCGGGCGCGGGCGCCGGCGGTCGGGCGTCGACGCCGGCGCTCGGCTCCGCGGCGACGGCCTCCGACCGGGTCGTCCCCGCCGCACCCGAGCCGGGCTCCGGCCCGGATTCGCTCGCCCCGGACGAGGCCGAGCGCTTCGCGGCGATCGTCGCGACGGCCGAGGAGGATGCGCCTTCGCCGCCCGGCGCCCCGGGCCCGGCGGTCGGCCCGGTGGCCACTTCCTCCCCGGCCGAGGACGACCCCGGCGATGGCGGCTTCGTCCCGAGCTGGGTGCTGGGGGCGGCGCTGGTGACGCTCCTCTTCCTCGTGTTCCTGCGGCTCCGCGGTCGGAGCGATCAGCTCGCCCGCGAGGCGGCGCGGCCCGAGTGGCCCCCGCCCGGCGCGATCCGGCGCGAGGGGATGGAGTCCGAAGGGGGGACCGCGCCGAGCACCCACGGCCCCGCCGTGGAGGCACCCAGCCACCCTGCCGAACGATCCGTATCCGCGGCTCCGACCGCCGCGCCCGGGGAGGACGACGGGCCGCAGCGGGCGCTTCCCCTCGGCGCCGACCCGCGTGCCGGACTGGCAGAGGCCTCGGCCGATCGGGCGACCGCAGACACCGCGGTGGCTGGCTCCGGGCCGTCCCCGGAGGCGGCACATCCGGCCGACGCGGCTTCCGCGCACGACGATCCCGCGACGCCGTCCGCCGAGCCCCTTCCCACGGTGACGGCCCAGGCGGCCCCGGAAGACGGGGGCGAGGCGCTTCCCGAGCTGGCGGTCGAGCCCGAGAGCGAGGACTCCGGCGACGACCGGGACGATGCCGTCCCCGCCACCCATCCGGCGGGCACCCCGGCGCCCGAGCTCGTCCGGCGCATCGAACGCCTCGAGGCACAGCTCGCCGAGACGGCTTCCGAGCGCGACCGTCTCGAACGCCAGCTCCATGCCCACAGCGAGGAGCTGCGCGTCCAACGGGCCGCGATCGCGCGCACCCAGCGCGCAGTCCGCGGTCTCGTACGCCCGGAGGCCGCACCCGCCAAGGACGGCGAGCCGCGCTCGTAGGGCTCGGCGGGGCGGCGACGCGCGGGCGCGTCGCTCCGCCACCACCCCACCCGCCCGCCCTCGTCGGCAGCCGCTCCTCACCCGGCCCCTGCCGGCTCGCGAAGGCCTGCTGCGCAGAACGGGCTAAGCCCCGGCGTCGGTCTGCCGATACACCCGGAGAGCCCCTCCTCGGATCCACGGAGGCTCGGCTAGGGCCTGGGAGGTAGAAGCATGCAGACCACGATTCTCGTGGCCGACGACCATCTGATCGTCCGCCAGGGTCTCAAGCGCCTGCTGTCCAAGCGCGAGGACTTCCGCGTCGTCGGGGAGGCAGCGGACGGTGAGGAGGCCGTGATCCTCGCGGGCCGCACCGAGCCCGACGTGGTGCTGATGGACATCTCGATGCCGCGGCTCTCGGGCATCGACGCCACGCGCCGCATCCGGAAGAACTCCGACCACACCAAGGTGCTGGCGCTCTCGATGCACGACAGCCAGAGCTACGTCGAAGAGGCGCTCCGGGCCGGCGCCGCCGGCTACGTGCACAAGAACTCCTCGATCGAGGACCTCTTCGCCGCCATCGACGCCGTGCGCGAAGGCGAATCCTATCTCTCGCCGCTGATCACCCAGCAGGTCGTCGATGCCATCGCGCATCCCGGCGACCGCCCGGCCTCGGCGCTCTCGACCCTGACCGAGCGCGAGCGCGAGGTGTTGAAGCTCATCGCCGAAGGTCTCTCGAGCAAGGAGATCGCGGCGCAGCTCGGCGTCTCGCTCAAGACGATCGAGTCGCATCGCGCCAACCTGATGGACAAGCTCGACATCCACAAGGTGTCCGGGCTGGTCCGCTTCGCGATCCGCGCCGGTCTCGTCATCGCCTAGCACGCGGTGTCGGGCGACGGTTCACGACGGAGCCGACCCATCGACCGCCACCAGGAGCGCGCCGAGCGCGCCCGAGAACTCGCCGTCGGACGGGATCCGGACCCGCCGATCGAAGGCGGCCCCGAGACCCCTCAGGAGCTCCTGGGCGCTCGGATTCGAGCGGAGCGTCCCGCCCGCATAGACGATCTCGTCGATGCGGGTGAGGGCCGCGAGTCCCCCTGCGATCAAACCGACGTTCTCGGCGACCAGCCCGACGATGGCCGCGGCGAGATCCTCGCGGCGCGCGCCCTGGGCGTCGCCGTGCGCCAGGCGGCCGAAGCTCGCGGCCGTGAGCCCGCCGGAGAGCGAGAACTCGCCGGGTGGGTAGATGTCGCGGACCAGGAGATCGACGCGCTCGCGCCGGCCACGTGCGGCGAGCTCGACGATCTGGTCGAAGTCGTGGGTGTCGAGGAGTGCCGCGCCGAGACCCATGATGGTGCCGCCGCCGAGCGCCGTCCCCCCGACCCGCTCGACCCGGGGATCCGCCGCATGGTCGACCCGCATCACGCTCGTTCCGGTCCCGAGCGAGACGAGCAGATGGCGGCGCGGGGCGCTCTCGCCCGTCCGCTCGAGCAGCTCCGCCACCCCGTGGCCCCAGGCCGAGAACTCGTCCACGCGCACGACCGGACGCGCGAGCCGCTCGGCCAGCCGGGAGGCACCGCCGCCGGTGACGCCGATCGCGCCGGGCGTCATCCGCTCGATCTGGGCGCCGACCTCGTCGAGCGAGCCCGTGCCGACCAGCCCGAGCACCAGGCGCCCGTCGTCCGTGCGCATCGCGAGCTTGGCGAGGGTGGCGCCGAGGTCGACCCCGACGGCCGCCCGGGTCGCCCCGGCGCCGTCCGGGGCACCGTGATACGTTCGACTCCACACCGACTCAAGGGCCTCCGAGCGGAGAGATCGCCCGCGAACGCGGCGGTGGCGAGCGCGACGATGTATACCGAGTTCTACGGACTGCGCGAGAAGCCCTTCGCCCTGAGTCCGGATCCCCGTTACCTCTACCTGGCCGAGGCGCACCGCGAGGCGCTGGCCCACCTGGTCTACGGGATCGAGCAAGGCGAGGGCTTCATCGCGGTCACCGGTGAGGTCGGGACCGGCAAGACGACGCTCTGCCGCACCCTGCTCCAACGCCTCGGTGCCGAGACCGAGGTCGCCTTCATCTTCAATCCCGATCTCTCGCCGGTCGAGCTGTTGCAGTCGATCGCGCGCGAGCTGGGGATCGAGACGGGCGCCGAGTCGCGGCGCGATCTGGTGGATGCCATCAACGAGCTGCTCCTGGCGCGACGCCGCGAGGAGCGACGGGTCCTGCTGATCATCGACGAGGCCCAGAACCTCTCGCCCGAGACCCTCGAGCAGGTCCGGTTGCTCTCGAACCTCGAGACCGAGACCTCCAAGCTGATCCAGATCGTCCTGCTCGGTCAGCCCGAGCTCGACGCCAAGCTCCACACCCCGGCGCTGCGTCAGCTCCGCCAGCGGATCACGGTCTGGTGGCGCCTGGTACCCCTCTCGCCGTCCGAGACCCACGAGTACGTGCGGCACCGGCTGCGCATCGCGGGCGCCGGCAACCGTTCGCTCTTCGACGAGGCCGCGCTCCGCGAGATCCATCGCCGCTCGCGCGGGATTCCCCGCCTGGTGAACGTGCTCGCCGACCGCGCCCTCCTGGCGGGCTATGCCGGCCGGGCGAGCGGGGTCGGACGGTCGGAGGTGCTCCAGGCGGCGCACGAGATCGGGGTGCCGGCCGGGCGCCCGACGCCGCGCCCCTGGCTGCGTGGTCGCGGCCCGGCGCCGTTCGCCGCGGTGGCGCGACTCGTTCCCCAGCCGCTCCTCTGGATCGTGCTGTTGGCCCTGGTGCTGGGCGGTGTGGCCGGGCGCTGGCTGGGGGGC
>CAYYUT010000330.1:0-4747 GCA_964474935.1 uncultured Spirochaetales bacterium | reverse complement strand
CATTCCTCGGACTCGGGCCCTCCTGCGTACGCGTCGAGGCGCGCAGTGTACGGCACGTAAGGCCCCGAGGGGGTCGACCGCTTCGCGCATGGCGCGAAGCCGCGCCGGGTGGTACGCAACCAACGCGGCAGCGCCCCGCTCCGAGCATTGATTACCAACGAACGGGAAACATGAAAACGCCCCTCCTCGATCTTCGCGCCAGCTACCTCGAGATCCGCGAGGAACTGCTGCGACGGTTCGACGAAGCGCTCCTCGGGGGCCAGCTCTATCTCGGCCCCGAGACGCGCGCGCTCGAGCGTGAATTCACCGCCTATCTCGGCGCAGCCCACGGCCTCGCGGTCGGATCGGGGACCGATGCCCTGATCGTGGCCCTGCGGGCGGCCGGGGTCGGCCCGGGCGACGAGGTGATCTGTCCGTCGCACACCTTCTTCGCGACCGTCGAGGCCATCGTCCAGGTGGGCGCCACGCCGGTGCTCGCCGACGTCGAAGCCTCGACCCTGACCATCGACCCCGAGCAGGTCCGGGCGCTGGTGGGGCCAGCGACGCGCGCCGTGGTGGCGGTGCACCTCTACGGGCATCTCGCCGACATGGACGCGCTCGGCGCCATCGCGCGGGAGCACGGCCTGCGTCTGATCGAAGACGCCGCCCAGGCGCACGGCGCACGGCATCGGGGTCGACGCTGCGGGAGCCTCGGCGACGCCGGCTGCTTCAGCTTCTACGTGACCAAGAACCTCGGAGCCTTTGGAGAAGGCGGTTTCGTGTCGACCGAAGATGCTGCCATCGCGGAGCGGGTCGCCCTGCTCCGCGACCACGGACGCACTTCCAAGTTCGAGCACGGCATCGTCGGCCAGAACCTGCGGATGGACGAGCTCCAGGCGGCCGTCGTCCGCCTGAAGCTTCCCGGACTCGATGCGCGCAACGAGCGTCGACGCGAGATCGCGGCCCGCTATCGGCAGGCCTTCGAGGGACAGGCCATCCGACTGCTCGCGAGCCGACCCGAGTCCGAGCCGGTCCACCACGTGTATCCGATCCAGGTCGACGAGCGCGACGCGCTGAGGGAGCACCTGGCCCAGCGCGAGATCGCCACGGGGATCCACTACCACACGGCCGCCCACCGCCAGCCCGCGCTCGCCGCTGTCACCCATCGTCGGGGCGAGATGAAGGTGACCGAAGAGGCGTGCGCGCGGCTGGTCTCGCTCCCGATCTTCCCGGAGCTCACGGACGAGCAGGTGGACGAGGTTGCCTCGGAGGTGGTGCGCTTCGTGTCGAGGTCGCGCCCGACGACCTGACCCCACGGACTAGCCTGACCCCACGGTCTAGCGGCTGGAGGGCTCGTCGCAGCCCGGCGCGGACGGCCGGACGTCCCAGCGCTGGCCGAGGCGATCGCCCCATCCGGCGACGGGTTGGTCGTGCACGCAGCCCACCCGCCAACGAGCGACCCGCGAGACGCCGTCCTCGCCTTCCTGGCAAGCCACCCCGGGATCGAGGCTCGTCGGTCCGCAGATCCCGGCCTGCCCGCCGAGCGCTGCGCAGTGCGCCTCGAAGCGATCGAACTCGAGTTCGAGGCGACGCAGCAGCGCCTGGGTGAGCGCGTCGCAGCCTCCACCGGGCGCATCGGCCGCGACCCGGATCTCTCCCATCATGGCCTCGCCCCCGGGGCCCGCCCCCACGCTGCTCCAGGCGAAGCCGCAGGCGATCGCGAGCGTGGCGGAGAGGGAGAGCAGTGTCCGCGGGGTGAAGCGTCGCGCCGGGCGCGTCATGGCCGCCTCCTGCGAGCCGGGGGTTCCGGAGCCGGTTGTGAGTGCCGCCCCGACCGACCGCGGTGACGTTGCGCGCGCAGCGCCGCCGCGCTGCCGGAATCCTGCTATCGGCCGAGCATCTCGACGGGAACTTCGATCTCGAACTCCTCGTGGAGCTTGGCGTTGGTGCGAACCCGATCGCTCGTGTCGACGAGGAGTCGCGAGCCGGCGGCGTCGAAGACGCGCAGGAAGACGTCGGGCCGTGTTTCACGGAAGTCGCGGAAGGCCTCCTCGGTGAACCGGATCTCGAAACGACCCGACGCGTTGGTGGTGGCGAATCCCAGCCGATCGTGGAAGACCAGATCCTGGTCGAAAGCCCGGACCACCAGCCCGGCCAGCGGCCGGCCGGTCCCCCGCTCGATCACCTTGCCACTGATCCGGAACTCGTACGCCATGGGCCGGACGGTAGCCTGCCGGCGCGGGCGGCGCGCTCCCCGGGGCTCAGCGCCTGCGCGAACGGCTGCCGTAGTCTTCGAACGGGTCGTCGCGCTCGCGCACCGCCTCCCGAAAGCCCACCTCCTGCGAGCGCGCCACGAAGTCGAGCCCTTCCTGGGTATGCCTCGCCACTCCGTCGAAGAGCGTTCCGAGCATGCGACTCGAGGCGAAGCCCATGTTCTCGACCGTCTGGTTGACCAGAAGCTTGAGCATCACCAGCTGATTGGTGGGGAGCATCGCCATGCGCCGCGCCAGCGCTCGCGCATGCGATTCGAGATCGTCGTCGGGCACGGCCTCGAGGATCAGACCGATGTCGGCAGCCTCCCGGGCAGGGATCTCGTCTCCGGTGAGCAGATAGCGCTTGGCCCGCTCGATCCCCATGCGGTAGACCCACATCGCGGTGGTCGGGGTGCCCCAGACTCGTGCGGGCGGATAACCGAAACGGGCGCTCTCCCCCGCCACGATCAGATCGGCACAGAGCACCATGTCGGTGCCGCCTCCGATGCACCAGCCCTGCACCGCGGCGATCGTCGGCTTCCGCGCGTACCAGAGCTTCATGTACACATCGACGAAACGCGACATCATGCGATGGTCGGCCACCGAGTCCCAGACGCGGGAGTCGCCGGCCGCGCCGCCGGCGCCGGACCCACCAGCGCGAGGGCGCGTCTCGCCGGCCTGCGCGTCCGTGGACCAATCGAGCCCGTAGCCAGCGCAGAACGCGGGTCCTTCGGCGCGCAGCAAGATGACACGGACGTCGTGGTCGGCGTCCGCCCCATCGATGGCCTCCGCGAGCTCGTCCCGGAGCACCGGCGTGATGGTGTTGTAGGCCTCGGGCCGACAAAGGACGATCGATCGCACGCCGTCCTCGGTCTCGGTGCGGAGTGTCTCCATCGCCATTCTCCTCGGCGAGCGGACGGGACGCTCGGTAGGGACCGGTCGGTGGCGGTCGCTCGGCACTCGGAGCCGCCGCAGTCCCGCGCCGGAAGCCCGCCTGGATCCAGACGCGTCAGCGGCCCGGTCGGCCGCTAGCGATCCACGATCCCGGGATCTCGCGTCAGGTCCTTGGTGAGGTTCTTGTGGTGCGCCTCGAGGGTCCCCCCGCCGATCTCGAGGAGCTTGGCGTCACGCCAGAGACGCTCGACCACGTACTCTCCGACATAGCCATAGCCCCCGAGCACCTGGATCGCGGCGTCGGCGGCCCGCTTGCCCACCTGGCTGGCGAAGAGCTTGGTTCCATCGGCGTCGAGACGCTGCCCGGTCGCCTGCAGATCGATCCGACGGGCGGTGTCGTAGACGTAGACGCGTGCCGCTCTCCACTCGGCGAAGGTCTCGGCGATGTAGCGCTGGATCTGGCCGTGCTCGCGATGCGTCTGGCCGAAGGTCTTGCGCTGGTTCGCGTAGTCGACCATCACGCGAAGGCTTCGCTGGGCGATGCCGACCGACATGGCGGCCAGGACGAGCCGCTCGATCTCGAGGTTCCGCATCATGTGGAGCGTGCCCTCGCCCTCTTCGCCCATCCGGTTCGCCACAGGGATGCGTGCACCGTCGAAGACCAGCTCTCCCGTGAACGACGCGCGCATTCCGAGCTTGTCCTTCCATTTCTGACCGAGCCGGAATCCGGGGGTGCCCTTCTCGACGAGGAACGAGCTGATCACGCGGGGCTCGGTGGCGGCATAGACGACGAAGGCGTCTCCCAGCGTTTCCTCGTCGATGCCCGAGTTCGTGATCCAGGTCTTGGTCCCGTCGATCACGTATGCGTCGCCTTCACGGCGCGCCCGGGTCGTCAGACTGAGCACGTCGGTGCCGGCCCCGGGCTCAGACATGCAGAGGCCTCCGATCCACTCGCCCGTCGCCGCCCGCGTCAAGAAGTGCTTGCGCTGAAGCTCGTTGCCGTTCACGGCGACGTTCTGGGCGAACAGGATGGCGTGGGCGAGCACCGACAGTGCGAAGGCCGGGTCGGAGGTCGACAGGGCCTCGCACACCTGGACCGCGGCGGTGGCGTCCATGCCCGCTCCACCCACCTCTTCGGGGAGCGTCACGCCGAGCAGGCCGAGCTCGCCGGCTCGCCGGAAGAGCGCGTGGTTGAACGCCTCGCCGCGGTCGGAGGCGGCCGCCTGGGGCTCGACCTCACGCTCCACGAACTCGCGGAGCGTCTGCGCCAGCATCTGGTGTTCGGGCGTCGGAGCCAGGAGATCGAGCCCGCGCCAGTCAGGATGATCGGTCACGTCGTCTTCCTCGGGTTTCCGCCTTCAACACGCCATGCATCATCACCGTGCAACCAATCATCGTTGTTGGTTATAGAAAACACTGCTTCTTGTGCCATTTCGCCTATACATTCGCCGTCAAATTGTCTTGAATCGGTCACTAGACAACGTATCGGTGGAAGTAATTCCTCAGCATATTCAACATGACCCATCATTGCAATCAATGCTGAAAAAACAAGTCTAGGATCATCCAACGCGAGTGCATTGATTAATGTTTCACGCACAAATGAGTAGTGGATATTGTGGCGT
>CAYYUT010000329.1:0-4754 GCA_964474935.1 uncultured Spirochaetales bacterium | reverse complement strand
CAGACCTAGCTGGCCCTGGTCGGACCGGTTCCGGAAGCCACGACAGACGTCGGGGATCCAACAAGGCCACGGAACTCGAGCGAATCCGGAACATCGGGATCAGCGCCCACATCGACTCGGGCAAGACCACGCTCACCGAGCGCATCCTGTTCTATACGAAGCGCATCCTCGCGATCCACGAGGTCCGCGGCAAGGACAACGTGGGCGCGACGATGGACTTCATGGAGCTCGAGAAGGAGCGCGGCATCACGATCACGTCCGCGGCCACCTACTGCGAGTGGAACAAGCACCACGTCAACATCATCGACACCCCCGGTCACGTCGACTTCACCATCGAGGTGGAGCGTGCGCTGCGGGTGCTCGATGGCGCGATCCTGGTGCTGTGCGGCGTCGCAGGCGTCCAGTCTCAGTCGATGACCGTCGACCGACAGATGCGCCGCTATCGGGTGCCGCGGCTCGCCTTCGTCAACAAGTGCGACCGCTCCGGGGCCAACCCCCTGAAGGTGTGCGGTCAGCTGAGGGACAAGCTCAAGCTCAATGCCGTGATGATGCAGCTCCCGATCGGTCTCGAGAACGAGCACCAGGGCGTGATCGATCTCGTGACCATGAAGGCCTGCTACTTCGAGGGCGAGAACGGCGAGAACATCATCGAGAAGGACATCCCGGCCGAGCTGGCCGAAGGTGCTGCGGCCGCCCGCGAGAACATGCTCGACGCCGTGTCCATGTTCTCGGACGAGCTGACCGAGGCGATCCTCGAGGAGAAGGTCACCGAAGACCTGATCCACGACGCCGTCCGCAAGGGGACGCTCTCGCTCGAGCTCCCGCCCGTGTTCCTCGGCTCGGCCTACAAGAACCGGGGTGTCCAGAAGCTCCTCGACGCGGTGGTCCGCTACCTGCCCGATCCCTCGGAGGTCGAGAACAGCGGTGTCGATCTCGCCAACGACGAGGCGCCGATCGAGCTCGACTCCGACCCGGAGAAGCCCCTCGTCTCGCTGGCTTTCAAGCTCGACGAGGGACGCTACGGCCAGCTCACCTACGTCCGCGTGTACCAGGGCACTCTCGAGAAGGGCGGCAACATCATCAACGCCCGGACGAAGCGGAAGCACAAGGTCGGTCGGCTCGTCCGGATGCACTCCGACAAGATGGAAGAGATCGAGTCGGCCTCGGCCGGCGACATCGTCGCGCTCTTCGGGATCGACTGCGCCTCCGGCGACACCTTCACCGACGGCACGGTCGACGTCTCGATGACCTCGATGCACGTCCCGAACCCGGTGATCTCGCTCTCGATCTCGCCGAAGGACAAGAAGGCGCAGGAGAACATGTCGAAGGCCCTCGGGCGCTTCTCGCGCGAGGATCCGACCTTCAAGACCTTCGTCGACGAAGAGAGCGGCGAGACCGTGATCTCGGGCATGGGCGAGCTGCACCTCGACGTCTACATCCAGCGCATGGCGCGGGAGTACAACTGCGAGGTCGAGACGGGGCAGCCCCAGGTCGCCTACCGCGAGACCGTCTCGAAGCGCACCGACTTCGACTACACCCACAAGAAGCAGACCGGCGGCGCCGGTCAGTACGGCCGCGTAGCGGGCTTCGTCGAGCCGGTGGGAAGCGATTCCGAAGAGGACTTCGAGTTCGCGAACCAGATCCGGGGCGGTGCCATCCCGACGGAGTTCATTCCCTCGGTCGAGAAGGGCTTCCGGTCGATGCTCGACAAGGGTCGCCTGATCGGATTCCCCGTTCGGGGCATGCGCATCGTCATCAACGATGGCGCGGCCCACTCGGTCGACTCGTCGGACAACGCCTTCCAGGCCGCGGCGCGAGGTGCCTTCCGGACCTTCTACTCGCAGGCCAAGCCCATCATCCTCGAGCCGGTGATGAAGGTGGTGGTGGAGGGGCCCTCGGAGTTCCAGGGCGCCTACATCAAGACCATCATGCAGCGCCGGGGTCAGGTGATCGGGACGACCGAGGAGGAGGGCGACTTCTGTCGCGTCGAGTCTGAGGTGCCGCTGGCCGACATGTTCGGCTACGCGACCGACCTGCGCTCCGCGAGTCAGGGGAAGGCGGAGTTCACCATGGAGTTCTCGCGGTATCTTCCGGCCCCGCCCGACGTCCAGAAGGATCTCGTGGAAAAGTACTCGACCCGGGTCTCGAAGGAAGACGACGACTAGCCGACCCGTGCGCGCCGCGTCCCGGCTGGCGTGGTGCCGCGAGCATTCCTCCAACGTCTCGAGGAGACCGATGTATCGCGACTATCTCACCGCAAGAAGCCCCGTTCGTCTGCTCGAGAAAGGCCTCCACGGCGGCCTCGGGGCGGGCAACGTCGGACTCGTGCTCGCCGGACACGGCGTGGGGAAGTCCTCGTTCCTGGTCGGCCTGGCGCTCGACGAGCTGCTGCGGGGTGGAGACGTGCTGCACGTCGGCCTCGATCAGACGGTCGACCACGTTCGGGCCTACTACGACACGCTCTTCGAGGATCTGTCGTCGCAGAGCCAGCTCGAGGACGTCCAGCAGGTACACGCGGACGCCGATCGCCACCGCCATATCCGGACCTACCTGTCGGATTCGTTCAACGCGGCCAAGCTCCGCGAGGCCCTGAAGATCGAGACCGACGCGGGCACCCGGCCCCGGCTGCTGATCGTGGACGGCGCCGATCCGAAGAACACCTCTGCCAGTGACGTGGCCGAGCTTCGGGCGCTGGCCAAGGAGCTCGGGGCCGAGGCCTGGGTCGGGGTGGCTTCCGATGCCGAGAAGGTCGAGGGGATGCCGGCTGCGCTCGAGCCTGCCAGCGACCACATCAGCGTCGTGCTGGCCCTGCAGCCCGGCGGCGACCATGTGTTGCTGCAGGCCCTGAAGGACCACGACAATCCCGACGTGAGCGCACTGCACGTCGCGCTCGACCCGAAGACCCTGCTCCTCGTCCGCCACTAGGAGCCCGACGGCCCACTCGCCGCCGGGCACGCCCCTCGCGAGAGGCGGCGTGTTACGAACGGAGCACCGCCAGGTGCTCGCGGAAGCTCGCGCGAATCGCGCTCGTCTCCGGCCGGGAGAAACCGAGCTCGTCGGCGATAGACGCGATCTCGCTGTCCTCGGTGTTCGAGATGCTGCCGTCTGCGGCGGCGACGGCGTAGAGGCACTCGACCAGCTCGGCGCGCTGCTGCTTGCTCGAGATGCGCCGGAACTCGCGCGTCACCACGTAGTTCTCGGTTCCGCCCAGCATGCGAGCCTGCGACTTGGCGATCTCGACCGCGAGGCTCGCCTCTTCGGGCCCCAGGGAGGCGAGCTCGGCGACGATCCGCTGCATCTCGGTCGTCTCGTCCTCGTCGATGCTCAGGTCGGCATGGGCGACACGGGCCAGGACGTAGGCGAAGGCGGCCAGATACCTTGCGCGGGTCGGCTCGAGCGATTCGAGCCGCGCGGCGATCCGGCGAACCGAGTCGGGCTCATTCCCCGACCCTCGGGAAGATCCCTCGCCGTCCAGTCCCAGGAATCGCCAGAGGGAGCCAGCCATCCCTGCAACCATGACCGATCCTCGGGCTCGCTTCCAGCGGTCCGGAGGTCGTGTGGTAGCTTTCGCTCCGATGCATGGCGAGCACCCGTCCGCGGACGAGAGTGGCCCGGCGCCCGACGACGAGGCGCAGCTCGTCGCCCGACTCCGCGCCGGCGACGACGCTGCCTTCGAGGACCTGGTCCGGACCCACGCCGGTCGCATGCTGGCCGTCGCGCGGCGGATGCTCCGGACCGAGGAAGACGCCCAGGACGCCGTTCAGGACGCCTTCTTCTCGGCGTTCAGGGCGATGGAGCGCTTCGAGGGCGGCTCCAGGCTCTCGACCTGGCTGCATCGAATCGTGGTGAACGCGGCCCTGATGAAGCTGCGCACCCGGCGCCGGAAGCCCGAGGAGCCCCTGGACCCGGTCGAGCCGCTGCTCCCGAAGTTCCTCGAGGACGGTCACATGCTCGGGGAAGCCAGCGCCTGGCAGGCTCCCTCCGATCTCGCGATGGAGCAACGCGAGCTCCGCGAGCTCGTCCTGTCGAAGATCCACGAGCTGCCTGAAACCTATCGGACCGTCCTGCTTCTAAGGGACGTCGAGGAGCTCGATACCGAGGAGACGGCCGAGGCGCTCGGCGTGTCGACCGGGGCCGTCAAGACCCGGCTCCATCGGGCGCGTCAGGCACTCCGGACGCTGTTGGATCCGTACTTTCGAGTGGACGCATGATCAGCTGCAAGGACTTCGTCGATTTCATCATGGCCTATCTCGACAGCGATCTGTCGGAGAGCGAGCGGTCCGCCTTCGAAGAGCACATCGAGATGTGTCCGCCCTGCGTCAACTATCTGCGGAACTACCAGCAGACGGTCGAACTCGGCGCGTCCCTGTGTCGCGATCCGGAAGGGCCCGTTCCCGATCAGGTGCCCGAGGGCCTGGTGAACGCGGTACTCGCCGCGCGCCGCACTAGCCGTTCTCGCTGAAGAACTCGCGGAAACCGTGATTGGCCATCGCTCGCGCGATGCGCCGCAGTGCCACCGTGTAGGCCGCGCTGCGCGCCGTGCGGTCTTCGTCGCGCATCAGATCCATCATGGAGCCGAAGGCGGCGACCATCATTTCTTCCATGCGCTGCCGCACCTCTTCGAGACGCCAGGCGTAGCCCTGACGGTTCTGGACCCACTCGAAGTAGCTGACGGTCACGCCGCCCGCGTTCACCAGGACGTCGGGGAGGACGACGATGCCCTTCTCGCTCAGGATCGGATCCGCCTCGGACAG
>CAYYUT010000328.1:0-4754 GCA_964474935.1 uncultured Spirochaetales bacterium | reverse complement strand
GTCGGTCACGACGGAGCTCCTGCGGGGTTCCCGTGAGGGCGCTGAGCTCCCCGACGACCCCCCACCGCTCGATCTGCCAGTCGGAGAGCGCCGGGTGGGCCTGCAGACCGCGGAACAGCTCGCTGTCGACGTACGCCGATGCCGACGCCTCACTGTCGAACACGTAGAAGCCGCCGATCTCCGGCCCCTCGCGGTGCAACCACGTCTTGAAGACGAGGCCCGGAACGTCGAGGAGCGCGGTCGCGAACGATGACGACACCTCGCCGAGCTCGGCGGGGGACTTGGCGGAACGGGCGCGAATGGCGATGGCGAACATGGCTCTTCCTCCTGCGGTACTCTCTCCGCTGTCCGGTAGAGCCGGTGACCCTGGCACGTGACGCACATTTTTCTCGGTCACGTCCGTCGTCCGGCGTCTCCCCTGAGAGAGTCCGTGGGAGGAGGGAGGATGTCGGAGGAGGAGCTCGAGGCTCGGTGGCGCGCCGGTGACGTCGATGGGGTGGCAACGCTGGCCATCGAGACCTGGGGAGGCGAGCTCTACGGCTTCCTGCTCGCGACGATGCGGAGCGAGACCGCCGCTGACGACGTGTTTGCCGAGACCTGCGAAGACCTGTGGCGAGGCTTCGCGCGGTTCGAGTGGCGGTGCAGCCTGCGCACCTGGCTCTACACGCTGGCCCGTCACGCAGCGCACCGCTACCGCCGCGCGCCGGTGAATCGGGCCTCCCGTCGCGTGTCGATGTCGCGCGTCCGAGACGTGGAGCATGCCGTGCGCAGCCGCACCGCGGACTACCTGCGATCGGAGGTCAAGGACCGGTTCGCCGAGATCCGGGCTGCGCTGGATCCCGACGATCAGGCGCTGCTGATCCTGCGGGTGGATCGGCAGATGGCGTGGCGCGACATCGCCCGCATCTTCGCCGAGCAAACCGAGGGCGCCGACGCCGTGGCACTCGACGACGAGACGGTCCGACGCCACGCGGCGCGCCTCCGCAAGCGGTTCCAGCGGGTCAAGGACGAAGTGCGCTCGCGCGCCGTCGCCGCCGGCCTGATGGAGGCCTCGTGAGCTCACTCGAGACGTTCGACACCTTGCTCCGCATGGTGGCTCGGGCACCTGCCCCCGAGTCTCCGCGTCCCTTCGAGGCGGAGCGGTTTCGACTGGCGCGCCGACTCGGGGAGGGCACGTTCGGCGTGGTGTGGGCGGCCTGGGACGCCGAGCGCCGGGAGGAGGTCGCGCTCAAGGTGCTCAAGCGGCTCGACCCGCGGCACGTCGAACGCCTGAAGAGCGAGTTCCGGAGCATCGCGGACGTCGAGCATCCGCACCTCGTGCGGCTCCACGAGCTCGGCTGCCACGACGACCAGTGGTGGATCACGATGGACCTGGTCGATGGCGTCGACCTGCGGACCTGGCTCGACCGGAGGCCTCGCGGCACCGCGGCCTGGGAAGCCCGACTGCGGGAAGCGTTCGCGCAGCTCGCGGATGCGGTCGCGGCGGTGCACGGCTCGGGGCACCTCCATCGCGACCTCAAGCCGGCCAACGTGCTGGTCGGCGAGGGCGGCCTCGGTCTCTGCGCCGGCGCGCTCGGCGAAGCCGAGCGCGGAGCAGGCGACGACGTCGACTGCCGGCCGAGACCGAGACCGCCCAGACATCGCGGTCACCTCGTCGTTCTGGACTTTGGGCTCGCCACGCCGTACGCGCAGTCGGCTCCTGCACGCTCGATCGCGGGGACGCCGGCCTACATGGCGCCCGAGCAGGCCTCCGGGGCCGAGGTGCCCCGGTCCGACTGGTACGCCGTGGGCGTGATGCTGTTCGAGGCCCTCACCGGGGAGCACCCGTGGGGCGAGACGTCGACGGTTCAGCACGCCCAGGCGCGCGGCGACGCGGACCCTCCGTCCAGCCGCCGGTCGGGGATTCCGGCCGACCTCGACGACCTGTGCGAGTCCCTCTTGCGGCGCGAGCCGGAGCGCCGTCCATCGGGGCGCGAGGTGCTCGCCGCGCTGTCAGTCGACGTGCTGCCCGCGCCCAGGCCCGTCACGGACCCTGGGTTCGTCGGCCGACAGGCCGAGCTCGAGAAGCTCCGCGGTGCGCTCGCGGCGACGGAGCACGGGTCGATCTGCGTGACGCTGAGGGGCGCGGCCGGCGTCGGCAAGTCGGCGCTCGGTCAGCGGTTCGTGGACGACCTCGACCCTGGCGTGCTGGTCCTCTGCGGCCGGTGTCACGAGCGCGAGTCGGTTCCCTTCAAGGCCCTCGACGGCATCGTCAGCCACCTGGCTCGCCACCTCGTGGCGCTTCCGCGGGCGAGCGCGGCCGCACTCATGCCACGCGACGTCCACCTCCTCTGCCGGATGTTCCCTGCCTTGGCCGAGGTCGAGGCGATCCGCGACGTGCCCCGCCGTCGGATGCCGGAGCTCGATCCACCAGACCTGCGACGCCTCTCCATGAACGCCCTGCGCGAACTGCTCGGGAGGCTGGCCGACCGGGCACCGCTGGTGCTGTGGGTCGACGACCTGCAGTGGGGCGACACCGACAGCGCCTGGATGCTCGGCGAGCTCCTGGCACCCCCCGGCGCTCCTCGCGTGCTGTTGCTCACGAGCTTCCGGGACGAGGGCCCGATCAGCGCTCTGGCCCGGGAGACGTTCGTGCGCACGGGGGACCACGAAGCCGCCCGGCGCCGGCTGGACATCGCGCTGCAGCCGCTCCTCGAGTCCGATGCGGTCACGCTTGCTCGGCGGCTCGCGGGTCCCCGACACGCGGCTACCGTCGCGGCCGAGTCGGGCGGACACCCGTTGTTCCTGCGTCAGCTCGCGGAGGGCGTGGACGGCCGGGCAAGGGGAGGCCACACGCTCCTCGAGGTGCTGTGGAGCCGGGTTCGCGAGGTCACCGGCGACGGGGCGGCCCTGCTGCGCACCCTGGCGGTGGCCGGTCGGCCCCTGCCCCTCTTGGTGGCCTGCGAGGCGGCCGGTCTCGGCGCGTTCTCTCCTGGCGCGGTCGACGTGCTCCGGTCCCGCCGGCTGATTCGCACCACCGGGCCACGCAGCCACGACGTGGCCGAGGTCTACCACGATCGCGTACGGGAGTCCCTGCTCGCCAATCTCGACGCGGACGAGGTGCGCCGCTGGCACCTCGGGCTCGCCGAGACGCTGGAGGCGACGCCGAACCCCGACCCCCGTGCCCTCGCCCAGCACTTCCACGCCGGCGGGGACCCCGCTCGGGCGGGTCGGTTCGCGGAGGTCGCCGGCCACCGGGCGATGGACGCGCTGGCCTTCGAGCACGCGGCCGATGCCTATCGCCTGGCCCTGGACTGCACGGAAGCCCCGTCGCTGCGTCAGCCGCTCCGTCGACGGCTCGCCGAGGCCCTCGCCAGCGCGGGCCGCGGCGCCGAGGCTGGTCGCGAACTGATCGCCGCGTGCGACGGTGCGGACCACCGAGACTCCGTCGACCTCCGACGGCGGGCGGTCGCCCAGTTCCTGGCCTCGGGGCACCTGGACGAGGGCATGGCCGTGCTGGAACCCCTGCTCGGGGATCTCGGGACCACCTTTCCCGACTCGCTGCTGGACGCGAAGTGGCGGGTCATGACCGGCACCCTGTGGCGCGGGGTAGCTCCCTTCTCGGTACGCCCTCGCTCCGGGCGGGTCGCGGACCCCGAGGCGGCCATGACGATCGACGCCTTCGACTCGATCGCTCGGGGCATGGAGTGCGTGAGCCCCCTGCGTTCGTGTGTCTTCTTTGCCAAGGCGGCCAACCTCGCCGTGCGGACCGGCGATTCGGTGAGGATCGCGCGGACGCTCCCATCGCTCGCGCTGTCGGCGTGGCTGGCCGGTTTGCCGCGCGCCCGCGCGATGCTCGACGACGCGGAGGCACTGGCCAGGGACCTTCACGATGCCCCGGCCCTCGCCGCCGTCCACCGCTTCCGGGCCACGGCGCTCGCCCACATCGAGGGCCGCTACGGAGAGGCTGCCGACGAGCTCGAGCTCGCCGTGGCGGCGGCGCGAGACTCCGGGGCGGACGTCGCGGGAGAGCTGCAGGTCGCGCAGCGGGTGCAGGTCAACTGCCTGCTCCGGTGCGGGCGACTCCGACACGCGCTCCAGATCGGGCGGCAGTCGGTGCGCGAGGCCATGGATCGGGGAGACGTGATCTCGCGGCACGAGTGGCTCGGGCTCTACGTCGCTCCCTCGCTGCTCGCCGAGGATCGCCCACGGGATGCGCTCGACGCGCTCCGCGACGGGAAGGTGCTCGACGGCGTCGCGGCCGTGGAGTGGTACTGGCACTTCGCCCTGGCCGAGATCCAGCGCTACCGCGGCGACGGGGAGGCTGGCCTGGCCGTGTGGCGCGTGGGCTGGCCGCTGCTCGAGCAGGTGGGCATGCTGGCTCCGCGGGCCATCTTCGTCGATGCCGCGCGGTCGCGGACCGCAGCCGCCATCTCGGCGGGGGTCGCGGCGGCCGAGGTGCGCCGAATGCTCGCGTCCATCCGCCGCCTCCGGCTTCCGTTCGCGCAGGCGGCGGTGGCGAGCCTCGACGGCGTCCTCGCGGCGAAGGAGGGCGACCTCGTCCGAGCGCGACGACGGCTCGAGGTCGGCGCGGCCCGCTACCGCGAGGTCGGGATGAGCCTGGACGCCTGGAGCTGTGACCTGCGGCGCGGCGAGCTCACCCCTGGCCAGGCGGGCGTGGGGTTGGTGGATTCCGCCACCGCGGCCATCGGCGCGGAGGGGATCGCCGAGCCGCGGCGTTGGTCGCGGCTCGCCGTGCCCGACGTTCCGGCCGT
>CAYYUT010000327.1:0-4761 GCA_964474935.1 uncultured Spirochaetales bacterium | reverse complement strand
CGTTTCGTGCCATGAGATACCCGCATGAAGGTAATTAATATCAACAACTATTGAAAGATGCAATCACAATGTCGACGAAAGCGAGATCGTCGAAACCTACGACCGGCGCCGCGCTCGCGCGCATGGGCGGGCTCCATCATCGCTACAGCTAGCGGGCAGGAACTCGAGCGGCCGATGAACAATGGGGACCCATAGGGGAGCTCGGGTCACACGAGACCTGAGCTCCCCGAGCATCGTGTCATGCGGCGGTCGAGGAGGCGGCGCCCTCGAGGACGTCGACCACGACCGCCGCCACCGACCGGCTAGAAGCCCGGAACGACCCGCTCGAGCGCGCTCCGCAGCCGCTCGACGTAGTCCGGCGGAAAGGTCCAGACGGGAGAGGCCGGGTCGCGGACGAGTCCCCGCTCCCCGGGATCGAGGTCGGTCGAGAGCGTCACCAGGACGTCACTGCTGGCCCAGGGGCTCCGGCGGAAGTAGGCATGGCCGTTGCCGGCGTCGGACTCCTCGACCTCGGTCACGTCGACGACCGTGAGCGCATCGGTGCTCCAGAGCAGCTCCCGCGCCTCCTCGGAGATCTCGCCCGCGAAGGTCTCGCCCATTCGTTCGCGACCGCCGAGCACCCAACGTGACATCCCGAGCGCCTTGTCGCGACCCGAGAGGTAGATCGTCAACCGGTCCGGGACCTTCAAGAGCCCGTCCTCGATGTAGACGCCCATCAGCTGGCGATCGACGTCGCTGCCCACCAGGACGACGTCCCCGAGCCGGTAGCGGTCGCGGATCTGCTCGCGCGTCTCGTCGTGATGCATCAGGGCGAGCTCGTGGAGCGCCATCGTGACGACGCGCGTCCCCGCGCTGTAGCCCAGCACGTGGATCCGTCGCACGTCGGTCCTCTCCACGAGGAGCTCGAGCAGGCTCCGGAATCCGAACGTGGACCACGCCGCCGTCTCCGCATCGGCGAAGTAGGCCCAACGGCTCGGTGTCGAGGGCCAGGAGAAGGCGATCATCGCTCCCTCGTAACCCAGGAAGTGCCAGAGCTCGGAGGCGACGAGCAGGGGATTCTCGAACACGACCTTGTAGCCATGGACGTAGACGTAGACGTCCTGGACGCGGGATCTCGCGAGCCGCTCGTCGATCATCGCGGCGAAGGCCTCGGCCGCGTCGGCGTCCAGCTGCGCTCTCGGCGTGAAGCTCGACGATTCGAGGACGCCGAGCTCGCGCACGCCCGTGACCTCGAGCGGATAGCTGTCCGGTCGGTTCTTCGCGAGCGAGACCCGGCGGGCCTCGTCCCAGGTGAAGTCCTCCCTGCCGACCTTCACGCTCGCGACGCCCCCGCGGAGTGCCAATCCGCGATCCTGGGTGTAGAAGCGCTCGCGGTCGTCTTCGCCAGCGGGCTCGCGGAGCGTGGCGTAGGGCAGCGAGAAGTCCGGCAGCGACTCGATGGGGGTGTCGTCCGCGAACGGGTCGAGGCCCCCTTCTGCGAAGATCCCCGGCGCCGGCATCAGGTCGAGGGAGAGCGGCGGGCCGGCGCAGGCCACGACCAGCAGCAATCCGACGACCGTACGGACAAGGAGCCCCATCCGGGGGAGGATAGAGGCTGTGGGCCCGTCACGGGACCGCACGGGTCGCCTCGACCGGCTCGACGATGCCCTTCGCGATGGCTTCGTCGAGATGCTCGAGGAGGATGCGACGCACCTCGAGTGCCACGCGGGGATGGGATTGCGAGGAGTGACCGCTCTCGACGACCAGCTCCGAGTGCACCTCGTCGAGATGCGCGCTCCGGTACTCGACGACGCCGTCGCCGCTCTCCTCATAGGGCTCGTCCTTCACGCCGATGATCGAGTGGGCGTGGACGCCCTCCACGATCGGCAGGTCCGCGAGGATCTCGACGAAGGCGTTCTCGGGACTCATGTTGCCGATCGCGCCGCGGTTCTGTCGCAGGCGGCGCTGGAGATCCTCGTCGGGGTCCACGGAGAAGGCGTCGCCGACGGCCGCGACGACGTTGGCGGGCGTACGGATCATCCGCCCGAGGACTCTCGCGGCGCCGAGGTTCGCCAGGCGGCTCCCGCGATGGGGTGTGGCCAGGAAGATCACCCGCTCGACGTAGGGCGAGGGACGGACGAGCAGGCTGCCTTCCAGCAGCTCGCGATTCTCGGGCGCGAGCTCGATCTCGTCGGGCGCGCGGCCGATCGCCGCATCCCAGAATCGCTGGCCTGAGTCGACGACGAGCAGCTTCGTCAGCAGCCCGCCCTGGCTGTGGCCCATCACGACCAGATCGCGAAGCGCGGGATCGCGTCCTTCGGGATCGAGCGACTCGACCAGCTCGCGGATCGCCTTGCGAAGCAGCCAGCCCGAGTAGACGATGGGACCACCCGTGTTGTACGTGAAGAACCAGAGCTGGAACCGGTGGCGCAGGACGGGGTCGCTCCGCACGTCGTTCACGAGGTCGGCCCAGCGCCCCGAGCTCGAGGCGGTGCCATGGACGAGGACGACGGGAATCCGGCCGGGGTGGTAGGGCGCGAGCGCCGAGAGGCCGATCCGACCGGGCGCGAGGTCGCCCTGGAACAGGCCGCGGAGCTCGCGCCGCCACGGAGGCGTCTCGGTCAGCTGGAGGGCCAGCGCCGCCGTCGGCTCCGACTCCAGCGCGATCTCTCGACCGTCGATCTCGACGGAGGTGGTCTCGGAGTAGGACACCAGTCGAAGGCGAGCACGCATTCGACCGGTCCGCTTCGCCTCCCCGCCAGTCTCGAACTCGAGCAGCGCCGTCACGTGGGCCCAGAGGCCCGAGAAGATCAGGTCGGGCGCGTCCTTGGTCGATTCCGAGTCGAGCGGCCCGGACGACTGGCCGGCGAGCGGCGCACCGAGCCCCGAATGGCGGATCCGGTTGTTGACCCCGCGGACGTCGATGTCGGAGAGCGTGACGAAACGCGTGAGCTCGCGATCGCCCCAGCGTAGGGAGGCCTCGTCCAGATCGATCTCGAGCTCGCCGAAGGGCAGCGTATGGACCCCGTCCTCGAGCACCACGTCACTCGTCTCGGGATCCGTGAACGCCCGCACGATCGCGCGGTTGTAGATCTCCGCGGAGCGACGGATGCCGCGCGAGAGGGGGCCGGGACGAGGCTGGTCCGCCGGTGGGAAGTTGTAGAGCCAGGCGTAGAGGCTCGCCGCGAAGAAGTAGCGGCGATCCCCGGACTCCGAGGCGTAGGCGTACGCGAGCTCGGCGATGTCCACCAGGAGCCCGGCCCGGACCGACTTCGCGTACGCGTCGGCCGGTGCGGCGAGCCGCTCGTGGAGAAAGACGAGAACGGCCTCGGGATCCGCTTCCCACGCGTCGACGAGGTCGAGCCGACGCAGGAACACCTGCGCGCGGTCGCTGAGCCTTCCGGTCGTGAGGTAGAAGGCCGCCAGATCGCGCTGTGCTTCGATCGGATCGATCCGCTCGATCCCGACGGGCGCGGCACATCCGACGAGCGCGAGGAGGAGGACCAGGGCGACGCGGGCGCTCACCCGTCACCTCGAGCGGGGCCCGGTGCTTCCATGCGCACGACCGCGGGCAAGGGAACTCCTCGTATTGCCTTGTTTGGGCATGATAGAGCATTCTTCGGACGGGGAGGCCACCGACCTTGAAGCTCGCGCTCAGTCTTCCGCCGATCGCGATCCTCGCCGCATGGTGCGTCGGCTGTCTGTGGATCGACGGACCGTCGTCGCGCCTACTGTCGGGGATGCTGATCGCTGGCTTCGGGGCGGCCACGGTCGCCGCGATCGTCGGGCTTCGGCCCCTCTGGCGCGCATGGGCGGCCTTCGCGGTCCTGTTCCTCGTCGTCCAGGCCTGGTGGCTCTCGATCCCCCCGAGCAACGATCGCCCCTGGCAGCCCGACGTTGCGCAGCTCCCACGCGTCCGCTTCGACGGCGATCTCGTGACCATCGAGAACGTCCGCAACTTCCACTACCGGAGCGAGACCGACTACGACGAGAGATGGGAGACGCGGACCTACGATCTCTCGCAGGTCGTTGGCCTCGACATGTTCCTCGTCTACTGGGGCTCGCCGATGATCGCGCACACGATCACGAGCTGGGCGTTCGCCGACGGACGCCACCTCGCGATCTCGATCGAGACGCGCAAGGAGATCGGCGAGTCCTACTCGGCCGTCCTCGGGTTCTTCCGCCAGTTCGAGATCTACTACGTGGTGGCCGACGAGCGCGACGTGGTCGGCCTGCGCGCGGCCCATCGCGGCGAGCAGGTCTTCCTCTACCGGCTTCGAGTCGAGCCCTCGACGGCGCGGGCGCTGCTGGTCGACTATCTCGAGACGATCGACGCACTGGCCTCGGAGCCGCGCTGGTACAACGCCCTCCGCCACAACTGCACCACCGCGATCCGGCAGCACGCACAGCACATCGCAGCCCACAACCCGTTCAGCTGGAAGATCATCGTGAACGGCTATCTCGACGAGCTGGGCTATGCGCGCGGCACGATCGATACGAGTCTGCCCTTCGACGAGCTCCGCCGGCGGAGTGACGTGACGGAGCGGGCGCGTGCGGGCATCGACGCGACCGACTTCTCCGCCCGCATCCGGGAGGGGCTGCCCGGAGCCGACTTTCGCGTCCCGGCTCGCGGCTCCGATCCGGACGCATGAGACGCGCGGGCGACGGGGGAGAACGCCACGATCACGAGCCGATGCGGGTGGCACGCACCGCACGTGAAATGTGGATCGGGGGACGCCGCGGCCGCACGAGAACGCTGGCAGGGAGGGGGCGATATGCGAG